>CAZMEH010000357.1:0-1892 GCA_964564885.1 uncultured Saprospiraceae bacterium
CTAAACCAAATAGTTCGTGTTTAGGATAACCCCTAGTTAATTCATAAATCAATAGAACTAGCTTTCTAGATAACTTCCACACTTGTGTCGTTTCATAATAGAACGTCTTCATACTAATCAAATCCTCAAATATTCAAATTTCCCAAAGGAAAATCCTCAAATATTCATTTTTTAAAAATAACCGTGAACTTTACGATCTTCCATAGCAGTTTCTGAGCGTTTGTCATCTGCTCTACCGCCACGTTCTGTCATTCGAGTAGTTGCTACCTCTTCAATGATACCTTCTAAAGTATCTGCTTCCGATTCCCAAACACCAGTACAAGTTGTATCTCCAATGGTTCTACATCTTACTTTTGTTTCAAAAACTTCTTCACTTGGTCTTTTCAAAATATCGCCTGTATCGGCTGCTAATAAAATACCATCTCTTCTAAAAACCTTTCTTTCATGGGCAAAATACAATGAAGGCAATTCTACCTTTTCCATTGCCAAGTATTGCCAAACATCCAATTCTGTCCAATTACTAATTGGAAAAATACGGAAATGCTCACCAAACTGTTTTTTGCCGTTATATAAATTCCATAACTCTGGGCGTTGATTTTTTGGATCCCATTGTCCAAATTCATCCCGATGAGAAAAGAAGCGCTCTTTGGCTCTTGCTTTCTCTTCATCTCGTCTTGCGCCACCCATTGCAGCATCAAATTTTCCTTTTTCTAATTCATCCAATAGAACGGCTGTTTGCAAACCATTTCTACTTGCATTATATCCTTTTTCTTCTGTTACCATGCCATTATCAATAGCATCTTGAACAGAACCAACAATAAGTTTTACACCTAGTTTTTCAACTAAAGCATCACGATATGCTATAGTTTCATCAAAGTTATGCCCTGTATCTACATGTAATAAGGGAAAAGGAATAGGAGCTGGATAGAACGCTTTCTGAGCCAAATAAGTCATCAAAATAGAATCCTTTCCACCTGAAAACATAATAACGGGACGTTCAAACTGTGCAGCTACTTCTCTAAGAACATAGATAGATTCTGCTTCTAGTTCTTTCAAATACGAAATGTTGTAATTCATTCTAAGACTTAATTTTTTTTGAAATAAAGTTAAATAACTGCTCCGATGATGTTTCTATATTGTTTCCTTTTGTCTTAATTTCTAAATCTGGTGAAACAGGTGCTTCGTAAGGGGCATCTATTCCCGTGAAATTTTTAATAATTCCTGCTCTCGCTTTTTTATATAATCCTTTTACATCTCGTGATTCACATTCTTCGAGCGGCGTATTGATATAAATTTCACAAAATAATTCTTCGCCAATGATTTCTTTAGCCATTTGACGAATTTCGATAGTCGGGCTAATAAAAGAGGCTATTGTGACAATACCGCAGTTAGCAAATAACTTAGCTACTTCTGCTATTCGACGAATATTTTCAATCCTATCTCCTGCTGAAAAAGATAGATTCTTATTTAAACCTGAACGAATATTATCACCATCTAATATTTGAGTAACAATACCTTTTTTGAATAATTTTGCTTCGGTATGCTCTGCAACAGTACTTTTTCCTGAACCAGATAATCCAGTTACCCAGAATACCATTCCTTTCTGTCCAAGCAAATTTTCTTTTGCTTCTTTTTGAAGGATTTTATCGAAAATTGGATAAATATGTTCTAAATGATTAGACATTGACTTTTTAAATATGAAGTGATAAGGTAGTATTATTCTAATTGAGTTCGGTAGTCGATATGGCTTCGCCGACGATATGTCGCAATGGACTATACCTAATTTTTTGAAAAACGTAAAGATTAAAAATGAACATTAATTTGTTCTAAAATAGTTTTTAAGTCGTTACTATATTGAATAATTCAATATAAAAAATCATACTTTTTGTATT
>CAZMEH010000358.1:0-6500 GCA_964564885.1 uncultured Saprospiraceae bacterium
CTTAAAATCTCTTTCTAATAATCCTGTAAAGCTAATGATAGTCCGTAATGGTGTTTTTAAATCATGAGAAGCAATATAGGCAAATCGCTCTAGTTCTTCATTGGCTGCTTGAAGTCTATTATTCTTATCTTCAAGCGTTTGTAATAGTTTCTTATTAGTCTGGTTATACTTTTCAATCTCGGTTAAGAAAACATGTATAATTGTTACAATTGTTGTTGCAGTAATTATAAACGTAAGTACTTCAACTAAGCGTAAAAGATTGGATGGAAGAAGACTATCATAGTTTTCCCAATAATACCTTAAAATTAAATATAAACCAAAATTGAAAAATGAAAGGAGTAGTTTTGTTCTTAAGCGCTGATGAAAAAAGAATGAAGTTAGTATAAGGATGAAAAAACTATATTGTGTGCCTGCGCCACCTCCGTAGACAATACCTGCGCCGAAAATTGTAATAGGCATTAAAATATTAAGTATAAGGCGTGATGTGTGATGTTGTTTCTTCTTATTAAGGTACAATAAGAATAATAATAAAACCAAGACGGGTAATCCTGCTAAAAGACCTTCTAGTTGAAAAGGATAAAGGTGTGCAATAGATACACTACTTTGAATACAAGCAACAATGATGATACCTTGATTTAAAGCTCGGATTCTAATTCTCTCGATATAAGAGAAATTATCATCTAGTCCGTAATCAGAAAGTTCCGCCCATTTTTTTTTAATTCTATTCAACTTTTTTTTCTTGTTTTCCAAAATGTTTTTTTTAAAAATAGGTCAATTTAAGTGCCAAAAAATGGTTTTATTATCTATGAGGGTTTTATGTTTCATTACTTAGAAATATAAAGTTAACAAAAGAAGCAAATTTGCACTAAGTTAGTGACATTGTAGGATGAACCGATAGGAATTCTAAATCATGGATTAGTATAATACTTTTGAAAATACAAAAAAATAGAGCGAACAGCCTAAGCCGTTCGCTCTATTTCAAAAAAATAATCATTATTACTTTTCAGTTTCTTCGCTACTCTCTGATTTATCTTCTTCCGTTGTTTCAACTTCCGTCTCTTTCACTTGAGACTTTTCTTCCTCAACTGTTTCAACCGTTACAACTTCCGTTTTATTTTCTCCTATTGCTGCTTCAGCTTGTTCCTCTTGAACTTCCTCAACAACTTCATTTGGCTTATTCGTAAACAACAAACCTTTAGAATCAACTTCAATCAAGATAGTGCCATCAGGCGTAAACTCACCAGCTAACAAGTGCTTAGACAACTCATTGACAACTTCTTTTTGTAAAACACGCTTCATCGGTCTTGCACCAAATTGCGGGTCATAACCCAAGTCCGCCAAGTAATCCATCGCTTTGTCAGTGATTGCAATTTTCAGTCCTTTCTTGGCAAGCATCTTATGCAAACCGCCCATCAATAAACCTAAAATTTGACGAATTTCACCACGATCCAATGGCGTAAACATAATTTGCTCATCAATACGATTCAAGAATTCTGGACGCATATTATCTTTCAATAATTCAAAAACTTCCGCTTTCGTAGCATCTAAAATATCTTGACGATGTTTTGGGTCTTCGGTTTCCGCTAAGTCCTCGAAATTATCCAAAATCACATTCGCACCCATATTTGAGGTCATAATGATTAGCGTATTTTTGAAATTCGCAATACGACCTTTATTATCTGTCAAGCGTCCATCGTCCAATACTTGTAATAAAATATTGAAAGTATCTGGATGTGCTTTTTCAATTTCATCCAATAAAACAATCGAATAAGGTTTGCGTCGAACCGCTTCCGTCAACTGTCCACCTTCATCATAACCAACGTATCCTGGAGGCGCACCAACCAAACGAGCAACATTGTGTTTCTCTTGATATTCACTCATATCAATTCGAGTAATCGCACGCTCATCGTTGAATAAAACTTCTGCCAAAGCCTTCGCCAATTCCGTCTTACCAACACCAGTTGGCCCTAGGAAAATAAACGAGCCAATCGGTTTTCCTTCATCTTGCAAACCAGCCCGACTTCTACGAACCGCATCCGAAACTGCAACAACTGCCTCATTTTGACCAACCAAGCGTTTGTGCAATTCTTCTTCTAGTTTTAATAACTTCTCCCGTTCTGATTGAAGCATTTTTTGAACAGGAATTCCAGTCCAATTTGCCACGACCTCCGCAATATTATCTTGGTCAACCACTTCATCAATCAAGCGTTTTTCGTCAGGAATTTCTTCCCACTTCTCTTGATTTACTTTAAGCATCAATTCAAGGCGAGGCATATCTTCGTAACGAATTTTTGAAGCCAATTCAAAATCACTCTCCCGAGTAGCTTTCTCTTGTTCTTCCGTCAAATCGTGTAATTCTTCCTCTAAACGCTTAATCGTTTCAACAATCTTTTTCTCTTCTTCCCATTGTGCCTCTTTTGCGTCAAGCCTTTCGCCAATATTTGCAATTTGCTCATCAATTACCCGTAGCTTACCAATGTCATTTTCACGAGCCAAACCAGCACGTTCCATTTTAAGCTGCTTGTATTTTTGCTTGATTTCGTAAACTGCACCAGGTTCAGAATCCATTTCCAAACGCAGTTTTGCAGCCGCTTCATCCATCAAGTCAATCGCTTTGTCTGGAAGAAAACGGTCTGTAATATAACGTCGAGACAATTCCGCAGCAGCAATCAAAGCATCATCCAAAATGGTTACTTTGTGATGCGCTTCATAAGCACCTTTCAATCCACGAAGAATTGAAATCGTATCTTCTATACTTGGTTCGTCCACCAAAACCGTTTGAAAACGACGAACTAAGGCTTTATCTTTTTCAAAATGCTTTTGATACTCATCCAAGGTTGTCGCACCAATGGTACGCAATTGACCTCTAGCCAAAGCAGGTTTTAGAATATTAGCGGCATCCATTGCGCCACTTGATTTTCCTGCACCAACTAGCGTATGAATTTCATCAATAAACAAAATAATCTGTCCATCCGATTCGCTAACCTCTTTAATAACGGACTTCAAACGTTCCTCAAATTCACCCTGATACTTAGCACCTGCAATCAATGCAGCCATGTCCAAAGAGAAAATAACTTTAGACTTTAAGCCTTCTGGAATATCTTCTTGTTTCACAATTCTCCAAGCAATACCTTCGACAATTGCCGTTTTTCCAACACCAGCTTCACCAATGACAATTGGATTATTTTTCTTACGTCGAGAAAGAATATGCAATACTCTACGAATTTCCTCATCACGTCCAATGATCGGGTCAAGCTTTCCGGTGCTTGCCAATTCATTCATATTGACGGCGAATTTATTCAATGCATTATATTGGTCTTCTGACGATTGAGTCGTTGCTTTTCTACCTTTACGCAAATCAGTAATTGCTTTTTTAAGCTCCTCTTCTGATGCGCCTAAGCTACGAAGTGCCTTACCTGTTTTATCATCTCCTTTAGAAATGGCTTGCAATAAAACCTCTAAAGTGATAAACTGGTCATCGTATTCCTTAAGAATATCTCTTGCCGCAACTAATGCTTTATTCATGTCGCCAGATGGAAACATCGTGTCCGCATTAGAAACTTTCGGGATCGTTTTTACAATCTCGTCCAATTGTTTCTCAAGCGTTGGAATAATAACACCAGTCTTTTTTAGTAAGAATGGAACGACGTTTTCATCCAATGAAATCATCACTTTCAATAAGTGAGAAGTGTCTAGTAATTGCTGACTTCTTATTCTAGCATACTCACGTGCTTTAACGATGGCATCTTGCGCTTTGGTAGTGAAATTTTCTAGTGTCATTTATATAATTGTTGTTGATTTTTTGTTGTACTTATTCGAATTAACTTCAAAAGGTCTGCCATTAAAGATAAGTGACTTCTAATAATAGTCAAATTTTTTTAGATAGAATTCTGATAATCAAGGAAAAGTGATTGATTTTTTTAAATATTGGATATTGAGTCGTGTCAGATAGTTATGAAAAGCTGTCAGTATATTATTAATCATATAAGCCAAATTGGCATATAATATTTTGATGATTTGTATTTAAGGTGAAAAACCTGAATGTGAGTTGTATTAAATTGTTTACATTTATATGATTAATCACTAATGTGACTTTCATCAATAATTGAGGTCAATAGTGTAGAGGTTTTAAAGAGCTTCATAACAAAACAATTTTAGAATCATAACATAAATTACAACTATGGATATTTTAGATTTACTAAAAGGTCAATTAAGCAATCCTGCTGTTTTAGAAAAATTAAGTGGCGCAATCGGTGGCGGAAAAGATCAAACTTCTGCTGGAATTAGTGCGGCTTTACCTACCATTTTAGGTGCGTTAACTAAAAATTCACAATCATCACAAGGTCAAAGTCAAATTATGAGTTTACTTGACAAAGATGGTGACGGAGACATTATGGATGATCTTCAAGGATACATCGGTGGCGGTAATGACACAAACGGTGGTAGTGGAATTCTCCAACAGTTGTTAGGTGGAAAGCAAGGAAAAGTTGAGCAGGCCATCAGTGAAAACAGTGGTTTAAGTCAAGGTTCAACTTCTAGTTTATTGACACAAATCGCTCCTATGGTAATGAGTGTTTTATCAAAACAAGGAAAGCAAGCGGGTGAAACATCAGGTCTTGATATTCAATCTGTTTTGGGGCTTTTAGGAAACGCAGGCGGCGGTAAAGGCGGCGGAAACATGGGTTTTATCACAAAATTATTGGATCAAGATGGTGACGGTGATATAAAAGATGATGCTATGAATATTGGTAAAAAACTATTGGGTGGTTTCTTCGGTAGAAAGTAATTTCTATTATTTTTTGATAAGAATGGTTTCAAACTGTATTTTTACAGCTTGAAACCATTTTTTTATTTGAGAATACGCTAAAAAAATTGCTCTCTAATCAATTTTGTAAAATATTAACCACAAAAACCAATTGACTTTTGTGGTTAAGTTTCATATTCTTACCTTTCAATCATTATGAACTAAATTCAACAAAAGATGAACATGAAGAAAGCTAACTCAATTAAGGAAGTCATTGATATTTTAGCAGAAATTATAGAAAATTGTAAAAAAGAGAACAATCCTTTAGGATATTTTGCTGCTTTGTATCAAAACGTAACAATAGAGGTTGCTTCTAAAATTGGTGAAAAGTATTTTGATGATGATGAGCGAATGGAAAGATTAGATGTTGTTTTTGCTAATCGTTATATTACGGCTTATTATGCTTATCAAGAGCAGAAAAAGGTGAATAATTCATGGAAAGTCGCTTTTGATTTATCAAAAAAATATTGGGTAATTGTTTTGCAACATTTGTTGATAGGAATGAATGCACATATCAATTTGGACTTAGGAATTGCAGCAGCTCAGATTTCAACACGAGATAACATTGAGGATTTAAAAGGTGATTTCAATAAAATTAATGAACTCTTAGGTTCTTTAGTCAATGATGTGGAAAATGATTTAGCGACTATCTGGCCAACATTAAAATGGATTTTGAAAAAATCACGGAACATTGATAACTTTCTTGTTAATTTTAGTATGAATGAAGCTAGAGATGGTGCATGGAAGTTTGCAAATAAAATTGTTGGTTTAGGAGAAGTGAAATTAAAAGAAGAAGTTGATACTAGAGATGCTCAAATAGCTAAGTTAGGCGATATAGTAAAGAATCCAGGAATGATTGTATCGTTTATTTTTGGAATTATTCGATTTTCTGAACGAGGTTCAATTGTTGAGAAAATTGAGTTGTTAGAAGCAGAAAAAGCATAATAAAGGCTAATTGATTTTGCAGGAAACTGGATAGTTTTCTGATAAGATATTACCTTTGTTTTATTATATAGAAGTAAAAAGTAAAATGATGAGTTATAGTTTAGAAATCCTTAAAGCGACACGTAAGAATATCATCAGAGATATTGAAAATTTATCAATAGAGCAGTTTAATATTATTCCAAATGGTTTTAATAATAATATCATTTGGAATGTAGCGCATTTGGTTGCTACTCAACAATTATTGGTTTATGGATTCTCAGGTACGCCTTTTGTTGTGCCTCAAGAATTAATTGATTTGTATAGAAAAGGAACTGCGCCAACAGCTGTAGTTGATAAAGAACAAATCGAAGAATATAAATCTTTGTTGATTTCGACGATTGAGCAAATGGACAAAGATTATAAAAATGGTGCTTTAGGTGAGAATTATCGGGCTTACACAACGAGTTATGGTATGACTTTGAGTAGTGTTGAAGAAGCGATTGAATTTAATAACGTGCATGATGCGATGCATTATGGTATGATTAAGATGATGTTGAGAATGGTTTAAGGGATTTTAAAGTTTAGCCTGCCTGACGGTGGATAGGATTTACGATTTTAGATTACAAAAGCTAAAGTCGTAATTGCTAAAATAAAAAAAGGATACAGCAAAACTTGCTGTATCCTTTTTTGTATCTAAAAACAACTTAATGTTTACGATTTTAAACCACGACCTTGCTTATCAATTTGACCATTTTTGAGTAATTGTTTGAGC
>CAZMEH010000359.1:0-10277 GCA_964564885.1 uncultured Saprospiraceae bacterium
GGCACATATAATTATACTTTGGCAACTTACCAGGGTTGTGATTCGACGGTAACGTTGAATTTGATAGTAAATCCAGTTCAAAACACAGTTTTAAACGAAACAATTTGTCAAGGTGAAAACTTCATAGCAGGAGGAATAACACATTCAACAGCAGGTACATATAATTATACTTTGGCAACTTACCAAGGCTGTGATTCAACAATTACGTTGAATTTGATAGTCAACCCAGTTCAATCAACAGTTCTAAATGAAACCATCTGCGCAGGTGAAAACTTCACAGCAGGCGGCATAACTCATTCAACAGCAGGTACTTTCAATTATACTTTGGCAACATATCAGGGTTGTGATTCGATAATTACATTGAACTTGATAGTCAATCTAATCGATACGATGTATTTGCTAGCCACAACTTGTGATATAAATCTTGTTGGAACGTTGACTTCGACCTTGCAGAATGATGTTGGTTGTGATAGTTTAGTGATTACAACGACAAGCTATTTAGAATCTGATACGACGTATTTGTCCGCTACAACATGTGATATAAATCTTGTTGGAACTTCGACCTTGACGTTACAAAATGATGTTGGCTGTGACAGTTTAGTGATTGTTAGTACTACATTATTGACTAGCGATACGACTTATTTGAACACTAGTTCATGCAACATTAATAATATAGGAACGGCAACTATTACTTTCAGTAATCAATACGGCTGTGATAGTATTATTATTAGAACGACCTCCTTATTGCCAATAGATACGATGTATTTGACAATACCTACTTGTAATCTTTCAGATACAGGTACTACGATAACTCATTTAATGAATAACTTGGGTTGTGATAGTATCGTCACTTTGACTAAGTATTACGAATTACTGGAAATGACTACGTTCGAGTTAACGACTTGTGACATTAGTCAAGTTGGTACAGTTAGTCAATTATATTTTAATCAAACTGGATGTGATAGTTTAGTTGTGACTATTACAAACTTAATCGATAGTGATACAACTTATTTAAGTTCGATTACTTCATGTAATCCTGCGGATACAGGAACATTTGTTACTGTTTTACAAAATGCAAATGGCTGTGATAGTTTAATTATTCAAGTAATAGAATATGAACCAACTCCTGGCATTGAGGTGCAAGATGTTTATATCTGTGAAGGCGAAACGGTTGAATTACAAGCAACAGGAGGAGATGGTTATTATGATTGGTCGCCAGCAATCGGATTAAGTTGTACAAATTGTGCAAATCCTATTACTACTCCTTCCGTAACGACGACATACACGGTTTCGTCAATGTCTTGTCAAGGTATTATTCAAGCGACAATGACGGTTTATGTACAGGACAAGCCAGTCTTATATACGTCACAGGATAGAGATGTTATTACAATGGGCGACTCTGTTCAGTTATCGGCTAATTCAAGTCAAGTGCTAGTATCATATAATTGGTCAACGCTTGATGGAGTTATTTGTGTAGATTGTCCGACAGTTATTGTACAGCCTGAAATTACAACGATATACACGGTCACAGTTATCAATGATTATGGCTGTGAATCCTCGGAGACTTTAAGCATTATAGTTAATGATAAGTGTACTGGAGGAAGTGTAGACGCAGCTAATCTAATGAGTCCTAATAACGACGGGTATAATGATCTATTTGAAATCAGGTATGATGGATTACAAGATGTCTCTTCGTTGAAAATATACAACCGTTGGGGCCAGCTAGTCTTTGAAACAAACGATTTGAGTACAAAATGGAATGGAATTTTCAGAGGTGAACCTGTTGATCCAGGTGTTTTTGTGTACTACTTCTCCGCAACTTGTCCTAATGGTGACAAGGTGGTTTATAAAGGTAATTTAACCGTAATTAAATAAGTCCCTCAAAAGGCTTTTGTGTCAATTTAAAATATGAATGTAGGAATAGGTTGAATCTATTGTTGTACTTGTGTTTTAAAGCATAATAAATGAGGTTAACTTACGGTATAAATAAAAACAGATAATTTTGTTTGGGTATAAAAACACTATTTAAATTAAATCTGTTTGTTTGAAAATGTATACTCATGGCTTGTAATAGCTGTTTTTATATATTTATTTAAAATAATTTTAATTTTTTTCATTTAAAAAGTTGAAAAAACTAAAAAATAATATTCTTCTTTAAAAATATTATACCTGTTATAATTTTTTGGCATGCGTTTTGGCTTAGTGTGAATATCACTTATCAAAAAATCACTTATCAAAAAAACTATCCTAAAAGGAATTAATTGACATTTTACTGCTAGTATGTTACCTATAGAGTATTGTATAGAATGCTTGTGTTGTCACAACTATGCATTTTCTGAAGAAATAAATTAAAGGAACTAACAACTACTAATATGAAAAATACTATACTATATACAATTATAATATTAATATTTTCAAGCAATTTGCAAAGTCAAGATGTTCACTTTTCTCATATACACTCTTCGCCAACTCTTTTAAATCCCGCAATGACTGGTTTATTCAATGGGAAAATTAGAATGTCTGGAAATTATAAAAGTCAATGGAACAATTTTACAGAAGGTTATAGTACAGCAGCGGCAGCTTTTGATGTTAGAGCGGTTGAATTTAAAAATAATATTATAGGCGCAGGTATTAGTATGTATTCAGATAAAGCAGGTGATTTAGATTTTTCAACAAATACGGTTAGTATGAATGCATCGTTTATACAATTATTAGGAAAAGATACTTGGGCTAGCGTAGGTTTCAAAAATTCTTTTATTCAAAGTAGAGTAGATTTTACTAAAGCAAAGACATTTGAGGCTGAGCCGGTGTTCTTTTCTAATATTAGCTACTGGGACTTATCAACAGGACTTGCCATAATGCACAAATATAAAAATGGTAATCTTATTTATGGAGGTGCTTCTTTATTTCATGTTAATGGTGCAAATGTTTCTTTCTTAAGTAAACCATTAAAAGGAGGTCCAGACCAGCCTAATATAGAAACACAAGACAAAAAAGTAGTTTTACATGGTGGTGCTGATATCAAAGTCAATCGTAATCTAACGCTTAAACCTACTTTTATCTTAATGGATCAAGGACCACATAGAGAAATTATGATTGGTTCTTTCGTAAAATATGAAAGTAATCAAAACTCAATGCTTAGTGAAAAAAATGCTTCTATTTCATTTGGAGCTTGGATGAGGTGGTATTCGGAAATTAATTTAGCAGGTGCAGACGCTTTAATCACATCAGTTAGAATGGACATGAATGGCATGTTTGTAACACTTTCTTATGATGCGAATATTTCAAGTCTTCGTGTTGCTAGTCAGGGACAAGGTGGTGTAGAGCTTTCTGTAGTAAAAGTAATCAGCCATAAAACGATACAAAAACGTAAAATTAGCTGTCCAGTTAATTATTTCTAATGTTTTGTGTAATTATTCATACTAAAAAAGTTGTTTAAGAACTCATGAGAATACTCTTGTGATGCTCTTAAGCAACTTTTTTTAATATTAAAATATTCATAAATTAGGATTGTCTCCATTGTCTATTATTTTTATAATCATTTTATTGAAAAACTCATTTAAAACCGTTTATCATGAAATCAAGAAACATCATTCTCGTGCTACTTTTACTGCCGTTTATTGTACAAGCACAATCTGTTAAAATCAAAAAAGGGCAAGTGCTTATTGATAAAAAATGGTATGCTTCTACAGATTGTGGCGGTGCATTTGTTGGAGATTGTAAAGTCAAAACACCTGATGGAAAAATATTCGCAACGCTTATTTTGAATACTATTCCAGAAGGAGAAGGAGAAGTTTCTATTTATGAAATCACATTTTTGAACACAGATTACAAAGCGCAACAACAAATTACTTTAGGTTATCCTAAAAAACTGATGAAGGAGTTTTATGAATTTGAAGTGCTTAAAAACGGGAAAACTAATATGGATGGAATCAAAAATTTTGCTCAAGCGTATAGTAAAGATTTGATTGCAGATTATAAAGGTGAAACAAGTGAAGTAGGAAGTAGTCCATCAATTGAGAAAAATAACAAATACAAATTAGTGGAACGAGATAGAACGAAGAATATCTCGTTGTCTAATAAAGAGATTAAGCAAGCCGATGAAAAAATTGGCTATTATTCTTATCGAAAATTCCACGATAATGCTATAATTAAAGAAGAATATAAATTTTACTTACCCGATGGAAAATTAATTGCCAAGGCAGTTATGGAGCACTTTGGTAAGGATATTCCATGTCAGTTAACAACTATCAAGGATAATGATAATAGAACAATAACGGTTGATAGTACATTTGAAAAGGAAAGAGTAGAAATAATGGTGAAGTATTTAGTTGCTAGATATTATTTATAAACAGGCTCATAAAAAATGCCATTCTGAATTATTCAGAATGGCATTTTTTTATAAAAATTTTATTGTCTATTATTAATCAAGGTGTAAAGCAACTTGACGCTCTAATAATAATTCCTCTTCTTCTTCTCTATCTGGATCTGGAACACAACAATCAACAGGACAAACCGCCGCACATTGAGGTTCTTCATGAAAACCCATACATTCCGTACATTTATCTGGAACAATGTAATAATATTCATCTTCGACAGGTGCTTGTTCAGTGTCCGCATCTACAGAACGACCATCAATTAAATTGACTAGACCTTTTAAAGAAGTGCCTTCTGAATATTTCCATTCAACACCACCTTCATAAATTGCGTTATTTGGGCATTCTGGCTCACAAGCGCCACAATTGATACATTCGTCTGTTATTATAATTGCCATTTTCTTCCTAATTTATTCTTGTATTTAAAATACTGTGCAAAAGTACTACAAATTCAACCAAATATAAATAAGGTTGGTTCATTTCATTGTAACGGATTATAGTTTTCAGTAGGTAGTTTTTTAACGAATATTTCGTAAATTTTTTCTACTGCCAACTAGCCACTGCCAGCTGTAAAACTGTTGCCTACTTATTTGCTAACTGTCCACATGCAGCATCAATATCCTTACCTCTACTCTTACGAACAGTAACAGCTATCTTTTGTTGACGCAAATACATTGCAAAAGCGTCAATCTTGTGTTCTGCTGACTTTAAAAACGGTGCGCCATCAATCGGATTGTATTCAATGATATTGACTTTAGCCGGAATTCGCCTACAAATTTTAACCAAATTCTTAGCGTCTTCTATATTGTCATTGAAGTTTTGAAAAGTAATATATTCAAATGTGATGCGATTTTTCGTTTTTTGATAAAAATAGTCCAACGCATCTACCAGTTTTTCAAGATTATTACTCTCGTTAATTGGCATAATTTCGTTGCGTTTTATATCATCAGCAGCATGTAAGGATACCGCCAAATTGAATCTTACATCATCATCCGCCAGACGTTTTATCATTTTAGCAATACCTGCCGTACTAACAGTTATTCGCCTAGGTGCCATATTCAAACCTTCTGGAGAAGTAATTTTATCAATACTTTCCAATACATTTTTATAAGCCAAAAGCGGTTCGCCCATGCCCATGTAGACAATATTTGTCAATGGTTTTCCGAATGCTTCAAGTGACTGTTGATTCACTTGAACCACCTGATCGTAGATTTCACTAGCGTCCAAATTACGCATCAGTTTCATCTTACCTGTTGCGCAGAAGGTACAAGTCAATCCGCAACCGACTTGCGAAGAAACACAAACCGTAAAACGATTATCAGATGGAACGGGTATTAAAACCGCTTCTATCAAGTGATCGTCATGTAGCGTAAACCTTGATTTGATCGTTCCGTCATTACTGTGCTGAATAACGTCGGCACTTATATTTCTAATCTCAAATTTATTATTCAAATGTTCCCGCAAGGACTTTGACAGATTCGTCATATCATCGAATGAGGTAGCGGATTTCTTCCAAAGCCATTCATAAATCTGTTTGGCTCTAAATTTTTTCTCTCCCATTCCGACAAAATAGTCGATAAGTTCTTTTTTTGAAAATTTTCGTATATCTAGCTTTTCGCTCATAGTACAAAAATAATGTTTCTAAGCCACAAAGGAAAAGAACCATCGAATAATTGAATAGTGAAGTGAATTATTTTTTACACGTTCCTAAGCATTTGCTTCTGATTTTAGCTGATTTGCTCTAATAATAAGGTATAATGCAAAACCAACGGCGACGCCTGGCAGAGCAATAAGTATATCCAACCATATTTCACCTTAGGATATTCATAAATAGCCCATAACAGCAAAATTATCCAATAGCATATTACAGTAGTAGAATAGCCAGATACAAAAGAATTTGCAAAACCTTGTGCAAATGCTCCAATGATGTCTGGATTTTCCATTAATGTTTTCATGATGAATTATTCAAAATTACAATCAATTTATAAAGCTTAATAGGATATGCTTGCATTTCACCTTTCCTAAATATGGGTTTATTTTATAGTTTGGATAATATAAACTCTCAAAATGAATAATTTTTTCCCATAATAGGAATAATAACAATCGTAAAATAATTTATTTATTAAGTTGAAATAATAATTTATCTTGTAATCTTCTGATAGTTAGTTGTTTATGGTTTTTTTTGTTTTGGTATAAAATGAACACTTATTTCGGATTAGTAATTGAAATAGAATAAGTATTCCATTCATCTAAAAAACACTCCTATGAACTTTACATGTCTAATTGATGGCAGGGTCATGGAAATAGCAGATGTAACGGACAAACACTTAAAACAAGAATTTGAACAAGGTTTAAATTTATTTTTAAAAAGAACTCTAAAGTTAAACTCACTTTCGCAGCATAAAGCTAATGTTCTCGCTTATTTTGAGAATGGTAAACTGCGATATAGGGTAAATTTGCAGAAAGCAAATTAACGAGGAGTAAATACACAAAAACAATTTTTTGTTAAAAATATAAGTTTTTCATAGCGTTTAGTAGTCTTTGGCGAAGGTATTCTTCGCCAATTTTTTTGCCTAAACGGGAGAAACTTAATCGATTGTAGATTAATGGTTTTAGAATTAAGATTTACGACTTGTTTGCAGCACGCAGGTGATTAAAATAAACAATCCAAAGAATATTATCTGGCACAATTAACACAAAAACGACTCTGAGGCATTAATAAGAGCCTTCCTGTAGGAATAGGATTTTTACACTTCGCACAATTCCCAAAGTCCTTATCCAGAACACGAGACAAGGCATAATCTAAATTTCTAAGTTTTCTTTTCGCTTGACTAAGTGCTGCTTCTGCAACACTTTTGTTGTTTATAGCATCCATTCGAGTAATCCGACCGATTGAATTTTCAGGCGCAACAGGTTTTGACATTTCCGTAAAGTCAGCTATTTTGACTTGTGTTTTTTCTATTTCCGTTTCTATTACTTTTTTTAAATCTTCTGCTTGTTCTCTATTCATAGTTTTGAAATTTTTATTAGTAATGATTTAACCTCCTCTAGCTTTTTTAAAGTAGAAAGGTATTTATATAATTTTCCGTTTTTATGAAAAATGTTCATTTTGAAAATATATAGAGTTCTCAGAATGCTAATTTTAAATTCGTCATTAAGGGTGTTCAGGGAAATTATAATTTTTTTGTACAAAAAAATGTAAAGTATCTGTTTAGCGTATGGCAATAGATTTAAATAAACGGCATCAAAAATTGATGATAATAATATTCTATTTTTTTTAATAAATTTCTTTGAACACCCTTAATCCTTAATTCGTAATTTTTAACTGAAGTATATTTCCCATTTCATTACAAGTTCTGCAACGAGGTTCGTAACTATCTTTTTCACCCAACAAAACTTGTGATTCTTGTGGAACTAAACGATAAGAATGAGAAGCTAATGCGCCACAATGCGAACAAACCGCATGAACTTTAGTAATATATTCAGCTACAGAAAGTAAATGTGGCATCGGGCCAAACGGAACACCTTTGTAATCCATATCAAGTCCAGCAATAATGATTCGCTTGCCTTTCAATGCTAACTGTTCGACAACAGCAACCAATTCCATATCAAAAAACTGTGCTTCGTCGATTCCAATTACATCAACATCATCGCTGCAATTTAAGATTAGTTTGGAATGTTTGACAGGCGTCGACAAAACAGAGTTGGAATCGTGTGAAACTATCCTTGTGATGTCGTAGCGAGTATCAATCGATGGTTTGTATATTTCAACTTTAAGCTTAGCAATCTTCGCTCGCTTCAATCTTCGGATCAGTTCCTCTGTCTTACCAGAAAACATGGAGCCACAAATAACTTCTATCCATCCACTGCGCCTTGTTGCAAAATGCGGTTCTAAAAACATGGTAACTATATTTTTATTTACGATTTTAGATTGACGATTATAAATATTTCGTCAATTAAAAATTAAACCATGTCGATTTTAAAACCGACATGGTTTCGTTGAAGGTAATATATAAAGACTATATGAAGAGTAAATCTATTAAATAAGTTATCCTAAGGAACGTACGAAGAATAAGTTATAATCTCAAGTGCTCGGGATTATAACTTATTTTTTACACCTTCCTTAGTCAGAGCAAAAGCATTTGTAATGAACTTATAGTAGGCAAATCGTGAATCATTTTATTGGTATCCAAATCTCTTCTTCTGAATTTGGATTATTATTCTTGTATTTTTCGCCTAATACTTCAAAATGAGGCTTATTATTTAATTGATATGATGAATTTGGAAGCCATCTTCTAAAGATGTATTGAAAGATAGAATTATCAGCACTTTATTCGTCGAGAAATTACCGAGAAATCGCCGAGTGATTGGGACAGGTCGGGACAAGCATTCTACAACTTATAATGCTTAATCGAAAGATAACCGACATAGCCAAAACCAATCGCTAATAGCAAATGATAAAGGATAAAATAAGAAGAAACGAACCATCCGCCAATCACGGCAGCAAGAAAATAGAACGCTAATAAAACCTCAAAGACGGTCGTCCAAGATAATTTTTTTACCACATATTTGCTCTTTTTGAACGTATCATTAAGGTTGACAATATTGAATTTTGGCGTTCTAATGAAATCTGATTTTTTGCCCCAATAGCCTTGAATTACCGCAATTGTATTGTGCAAAGACAAGCCCATTGTCAATGCAAGAAAAGTAGGAAACAAGACAACGAATTTGAATAATAACTTTAAATAACTATGTTTTTCAATCGTTGCACGCACATTTGCTTCATAATACACGAAGACTAGAGAAATCATTCCGACTAAAAAGATACTTAGGTAATTATAATCAAAGCCTAGAGTCGGTTCCAAAAATGTCAACGGGACACTCAAAATCGCTGAGATAAATACAAAAACAAAGACAGAACTTCCTGTCAAGTGCATAGAAGCATGAATTTTTTGTTTTCTTGTCAAATGAGATTGCCAAATAATCGGAAGCATTTTACGAGCCGTTTCTGCACCGCCTTTACTCCATCGGAATTGTTGAGACTTGAAACCATTCATTTCCGCAGGCAGTTCAGCGGGCGAACCCAAACGCTCTAAAAACTTGATTTTCCAACCTTTTAACTGTGCACGATAACTCAAATCTAAATCTTCTGTCAGCGTATCAGCTTCCCAACCGCCAGCATCAGCAATCGTCACTTTTCGCCACAATCCTGCCGTTCCGTTGAATTGTAATAGACAATCCGAAACTTGTCTTCCTTTTTGCTCCACCGTAAAATGCATGTCTAAGTGAAAGGCTTGCAACTTTGTCATTAAAGAATAATCACGATTAATATGTTCCCAACGAGATTGAACAACACCAATTTTTGGGTCTTTGAAATGCCCAACTGTTGCTAATAGAAAATCTGCTCTCGGCAAAAAATCCGCATCAAAAATGGCAATCAATTCACCTTTCGCAAGAGGTGTTGCATCACGCAATGCGCCTGCCTTGAAACCTTGACGCACTTCACGTCGAATTTGTGCTATATTAAAACCAAGTGCTTTGTATTCTGCTACTTTTTCAGCGACTAATTCTATTGTTTCATCCGTAGAATCGTCGATAATATGAATTTCAAATCTATCCTTAGGATAATCAAAGGCAGCAACGTAATCAATTAGTCGAGCGATAACGTAGAATTCGTTATAGATTGGTAATTGAACCGTAACGAAAGGCAAATCGTCATCTGTTCGATTAACTTTTGTGGGTTCTTGAAATGGATTTTTTTTGCGATAACTTTTATAAGCGTAGAGTATATTCAATTGCATCACACAAAAAAGTGTAATGTAAGTCAACGCAATGCCGTAAATGCCTAAAATTAAATATGCAATCATATTTTATTGGTTAATGGATAATTGATAGCGAGTT
>CAZMEH010000360.1:0-1535 GCA_964564885.1 uncultured Saprospiraceae bacterium
GGATAGAAAAACTGTTTGCGCTCGATTAATTCTCGCTTAAAGAACTCTTGGTAATTATAATGAACTACTTCGGCAAGCACAGGATGCGCAATATTGAAGGCTTGAATAATAACTTTTCCTTGTTTTTTCTTACGACCAGCTCGACCGCTTACTTGTGTCATCAACTGAAAAGCACGTTCCGTAGCTCGGAAATCTGGGAAATAAAGCAAATGGTCAGCACTCAACACGCCAACAATTCCAACGTTATCAAAATCCAATCCTTTGGTCACCATTTGAGTACCAATCAGAATATCAATATGACCTTGCTCAAACTTTTGAATGATGTTAATATGTGCATTTTTGCGTCGAACGGTATCCAAATCCATTCGAGCAATTTTCGCATCTGGCAAATATATTTTTAATTCGTCTTCTATCCGTTCCGTCCCAAAACCTTTGATTATCAATTTGTTAGCACCGCAAGCAGGACAAACGTGAGGCTGTTTGGTATGATATCCGCAAAGGTGACAATTGAGCTCATTACTAAATTTATGATACGTCAAACTGACATCGCATTGCGTACATTCGGCTGTCCAATCACAAGTTTCACAAGTCAATCTCGGTGAATAACCACGTCTATTTTGAAAGAGAATAGCTTGTTCACCTCGTGCTAACGCCGCTTTCAATTCATCAATCAAAGTTGAGGTGAAATTGGCTTGCATTTTCTTTTGACGAGATTCAGTTTTTGCATCAGCGACAACGATTTGTGGCATTTTCAAACCACCAAAACGCTCGTTCATTTCTACCAAACCATATTTGCCAGTTGTCGCATTATGATAGGTCTCAATAGAAGGTGTCGCCGTTCCAAGAATGGTTTTTGCGCCATGCAAATTCGCTAAATACAACGCCATGTCACGAGCATTATATCGAGGATTTGGGTCAGTTTGTTTGAAAGACGGATCATGTTCCTCATCGACAATGATGAGTTTCAAATTGGTAAATGGTAGAAAGATACCAGACCTTGCGCCAAGCACAATACTTTTGCCATTGAGTGTACTTTTCCACATTTCCACTCTTTCCGCATCACCTAATTTAGAATGATAAACCGAAATGTCATTTCCAAAAATCCGCTGTAAACGATTGATAATTTGAGAAGTCAAAGCAATTTCTGGTAATAAATACAAGACTTGTCCGCCTTCGTCGATGACTTTTTGAATAAGCTCAATGTAAACACGAGTTTTCCCAGAACCTGTCACACCATGCAGCAGCACCGCATTTTTTTCTTCAAAAACTTCATTGATTTCTTTAATCGCTCGCTTTTGCTGTTCTGCCAATGGAAACGAAGTGATTAATTCTTCATCGTACATATTCAATCGGCTGACTTCTCGTTCGTAGAATTTGAAAATGCCTTTTTCTTCTAATTTTTTAACGATTGCCGTACTAACATCGGCTTTCTGACAAACCTCTTTGCGAGTAACATCTTGTTTACCTTGAGACAATTGCAGAAAGCCAATTAATGTTTCCATTTGGCGACTAGCATTTTTACTAATCTTATCAAA
>CAZMEH010000361.1:0-6726 GCA_964564885.1 uncultured Saprospiraceae bacterium
ATTCAGCCATCAATAAATAAGGCTTATACTTACAACAATCTTGCTTTTTGTTATTTGAATATTAATATGCTAGATAAAGCCATTGAATATGCTGAAAAATCAAAAGCATTGGATAGTAATAATAGTTATGTTTACTTCACTTTGGCAGGAATAGCAGCCTTCAAAAAAGACCACGAAGGTTTTTATAATCATTTGGTTAAAGCGAATGAATTAGGTTTTCCACTTGAAACTCGTTTAGATGAGCGATTTTTAAAACCTTATTTGGAAGAAGAGCGATTTAAGTCGTTTTTGAAATAACTTAGGTCTAGATATCGGATAACTTAAAGGTATCCGATATCTAGAAGTTATAATAAATATTTTCCTTTCTTCGCTTTTCAATTGCTCAATCAGCGTTTCCAAATCACAATCATAATAAGGTAACACCATTTTCATTTTCTTGTGATTGATGAGTAAGAACATCATGTTTGTATTGTTCCGCTTGTATGAATTTGCTTCCTGTCAACTTGAATTATTAAACAAGTTCATATAATTACCTTTCTTTTGCTCATTATTCAGTTTTAAAATATTCAAAGCAATATTTGTATTTTCGTCGCTACTAGCTTTTTGTTAGCTTTACAAAATTAAAATATTGTTTTTGCAATCACCAACCAACTAAAACCAATAGAATGGAACCGTACTTTACTAATGATGCCGTTGTTTTAGGCTTATTGATGTCGCTTCTGGCACTCATTTTTTATACTGCAAGTTTAGATAATAAAACCTTGAAGAAGTTTTATACCATAGTTCCAACCGTTTTGTTGTGCTATTTTTTACCTGCATTAATGCACTGGCCATTAGGATTAATTGCGCCTGCTTGGTTTGATAATAGTTTAATTGAATTTCTCCAAAGCAAAGATATTGCCCTAACGATGGCAGATTTGAGTAGTATGTCATTTGAGCAAATCAAATCACTGCTCACTGGTGAATACGGTTTAGCCGAAGATGCATTAAAACCATTTATACAAAAATCACAATTGTATTTTGTTGCATCTCGTTATTTATTGCCAGCCTGTCTGATATTATTATGTTTGAGTATTGACTTCAAAGGTATTATTAACTTAGGGCCGAAAGCATTAATTATGTTTTTTGCAGCGACCTTAGGTATTGTCATAGGCGGACCAATTGCGCTTTTGGTGGTGATGAATTTCTTTCCAGATATTATTGCAGCACCAGCGGAAGACGTTTGGCGAGGATTGGCAACGGTTGCAGGTAGTTGGATTGGCGGAGGTGCAAACCAAACGGCAATGAAAGAAATCTACGAAGTGAGTGATGGTCTTTTTGCTTCCATGATTGTAGTTGATGTTGTGGTTGCTAATATTTGGATGGGATTTTTGCTTTATGGTGCAAATCAATCTGACAAAGTAGACAGATGGCTGAAAGCAGATAGTTCTGCGATTGATGATTTAAAAGAACGAGTTCAAACTTTTCAAGAAAAAGTAAACCGAATTCCGGATACGACAAGCATGTTTGTCTTGCTATTTATTGCATTTGGAGGCGTTGGTTTGGCACATTGGGGCGCAGATACGATTACGCCTTTGATGAGCGGAATGAAAGAAAAGTTAGCCAGTATTGGTTTGAATTCATTGACTTCTCACTTCTTTTGGTTGGTGGTCATTTCAACAACCTTGGGTTTAACTTTATCATTCACGAAAGCACGTAACTACGAAGGCGTTGGCGCATCTCGCTGGGGCAGTATTTTTATATTTGTCTTAGTTGCTACGATTGGTATGAAAATGAATTTAGGTGATGTTTTAAGTAATCTAGGTTTATTCGCAGTAGGAATTATCTGGATGATTATTCACGTTACCGTTCTTTTGGTGGTCGCAAAACTGATTAAAGCACCGTTTTTCTTTGTTGCAGTTGGTAGTCAAGCGAATGTCGGTGGCGCTGCTTCTGCACCTGTTGTCGCAGCTGCGTTTAGTCCAATGCTTGCGCCTGTTGGGATATTAATGGCTGTTTTAGGTTATGCGCTTGGAACCTATGGCGCAATTCTTTGTGCTTATTTCATGCAAATGGTTGCCACGTAAACTTTAACCTCCCTTAATCCCTCCAAAAGAGGGAAACAACAACTTGATTTCCTCATTTGGAGGGATTAAGGGAGGTCTGAACTAAAAAAATGACTTTAAGCAAAATCGCTTAAAGTCATTTTTATTATAAAGTCAGTTGTTTATTTGAACCCTAAAATTCAACAAACTCATCATGAATACTACCTTTAATAGCAGGATATTCATCTTGTACGAAGCCAGGTTCTGGAGAAACACCACCTTGGTGTTCCGCATTTCTTGACGCTACATCCGTATATTTAAACGAATTACGACTAGATGAAATCGTACCATTATTAACATATTTTTTAGTAACTGCCGCACGATTATTCGCATGTGTCATCGGGCTGCCGCCGTAAGTTGCACGAATTTTAATATAAGCCTTAATGACACGTAATTCGTCTGCATCAGACCAAGTATCAGGATTCATCAAGCCTGTTTGTTGCATGGCATTTCGAATACAAGATTTTACATATCCAGGACGATTAACGTGATTGTCCAAAATCAAACCAACACCATATTCAGAAGTGATAATTTTAGAAATAGAATGACCATTAATCGTCATTTTCCAATAGAACGACTTCAAGCGAGAAAGTGAGTGTTCTACTTCGATTGCTTGAATATATTTATTATGTCCAGCTCTCCAAAAGATAAACGACCAATGCGCAGAACGGAATTGTTCTTTATCGTAAGAGCGTTGTATTTTCTTATCATCTAATGTGACACAACCATAAACGTTACCCGTGTCCGCAGAAACACCTAATCCATATTTGCCAAAATATTCTTCAAAAATCTCTGGTTCAGCTTCTTTTATTTTTTTCAATAAAGAAGGCAACTCACCAGGATTATGCTTAGCACCAAGTGTCCATTGAAACATACCAAAGGTCATATAGGAATTATCCCAAGTATTGATGGCATCCAGATTTCCTTCATTCTCAGAAACGGACATCATTACATTTTGGGCAGATTTTGTAATTTCATATTCTGATAATAAATCAGGATTTTTATTCATAAAAGCAGCCATTTTTTCAGAACCATAAGTGAAATTTCCTTTACGGAAACGCTTGAGTTTCTTGGTCATTTTACCATCAGTGACTACATTATATTTACCGTTAATAGATGCTTTAATCTCTTTCAATGCAATAGAACCGCTTGTTTCGCTTGATGATGCGCTGCCTTCGTCCATCGAAGTCGGTACGTTTTGACTGTTAGCATTAATAAACCAACCGTCACCTAAGCCAGATTTAAACATATCAATCATCTTTTGCGCTAAGTCTTTTGTCAATTTCTTGCCATCAGATTGAACATCATTTTTTGAAGCAAAAGCTTGAACCGCAGCCGTAGAACTTCCACCATATCCGCCATCAGCACCATATTTTGCCCATTTCAATTCTTTTCCATATCCCATTGCATTCAATACCGTTTGCATGGCAACAATATCAGCCTTTTCCTTAGAGCCTCTGAAATATACTTTTTCTACTTCATTTTCCTTATCATTAACAGCATCTTGTAAATAACACAAATCATCTACAATGTCATACAACGTTAGCATTTGTCGAGCCGCTTCATCAGAAACAGAAGTACCGTCGCCAGACATTTCGTTACGTTTCAAAAATGCTGCAACCGCAGCTGTAGAACTTCCTCCATAGCCACCATCTGCACCATATTTTGACCAATTGAGTTCTTCTCCATAACCCAATGTTTTCAAAATATGTTGCATTGCTTTGATTTCTGTCCTCGAACGAGAGCCTTTAGAAAGCTTATTTACGGTATTCTTATTGATTGTATTTTTTAAAATAGAGGCATTTGACATGGTTAATCGTGTTTAGTAAGTAATTAAATTCATTTGTTTAGAAAGTGAATGCTTCATTTATAGCATGCGTAAATATCAATTACTTGGATGTTTTTGGTAAAATTTTGTTTCCAACTGAAAAATAGCGATTTTTTCGGAAAAACTGTAAATCTTGGACGGATTTTATTTTGGTTTTTTGAAAATTATCATGAAAAACGGTTGAAAATTAGAATGCTTGAAAATTTTCGACGTAGGAGTCACAGAAAAAATAAAGTATTGATAATCAGCTAATTTTTTGACACCTAACTCTTTTTCGTCAATAGGATTTTTCAAATAATAGAATTTTTTACACGTTCCTTAGCACGTATTTTTAACCAAAACGTAGTGGCTTCAAAAACAATATAATTGGGTACTAATTTTAGAATTAAAAGTAAATTAAGAAAAAACAGGTACAGCACCTTTTATGTTTCAGAATCGAAGTTGTAACAGGGATTAATCTATTTAACTTTGGCTCGCACAAGTCGCACTAAATATCATAAACATAACTCGTTTTCACTGTAAACATTTATAACCAAAAATAAAGCCTACCTTTATATTAGATATAAATTAAAAAAAATAAATATTTTAATTATGACAGGTGTAGTTAAGTGGTTTAATAGTGCTAAAGGGTTTGGTTTTATAGAACAAGACGAAGGAGGTGAAGATATTTTCATCCATATTTCGGAAGTAGAGAAAGCTGGATTAAATGGGCTTGAGGAAGGACAAAAGCTATCTTACGAAACTAAAATGGACGAAAGAAAAGGAAAAAGCTCTGCTGTTGATGTAGAAGCAATTGACTAATTTAATCCCTTCGCCAAAAGTTAACACATCAAAGAAACATAAGAACCTAAGTAATGTGTAAAAAATAAGTTATAATCCAGAATAAGCTGGATTATAACTTATTTTTTTGTGGAACCCTTAGATAAATTATGATTTCACAGTTTTAGGCAGTTTTTAGTATTTTTTGTGTAAATAGGCAATAGTCAGCATACTGTTTATCCGATTACTGACGCCTTACTTATCTGCAAAATGGTCTATGTTTTTCCATTGTCCATCTTCATAAGATCTAGTTTGAATATTATAATTGTTCACTTTAAATCCTTTTAAGACTTTTTTCATACGACTCATGATTTTGTCTTGATCTTCTTTTGAGTATATTTCATAAACACTTTCAAGATCCTCTGAATTAACATAGAAACCCATTTTATTGAGTTCTAAAAATCCATTAATATTATCTTCAATTTCTGCTCTAATTAAAAATAAATCCCAATAGCGATCTTCCTTAACATCTCCTATCTCTAAGTAGGTCGCAATAAACAAACTTTTTGTGGTATCTTTTTTTTCATTATTACAACCTTGAGTCATAATTGAAGTGATACTAAATATAATTAGAAGAAAATACAATAGTGGCTTTTTCATATTTTAATAATATTAGCTGATTAGATTTATAAACGGTACACATATTTGCTACCTTTGGAACAAATTTAAAGCTAATCATTCATCTGTTTTAGTTGAACTAACAATATTTTATGAAAACTGCTTTTATTTATGATGCTGTAAGGACGCCGAGAGGACGAGGTAAGAAAGATGGCGCTTTGTATGAAGTGAAACCTATCGAATTATTGGCTACAGTAATCAATGCCCTAAACGAAAGAAACCAACTAGAGAATGCTTCTATTGACGATATTATCATAGGTTGCACTACTCCGATTGCAGAACAAGGAAGTAATATTGCTCGGACTTTAGCTTTATATACAGATTGGTGTAAAGATAGTCCAGGGATGCAAATCAACCGTTTTTGTGCCTCTGGATTGGAAGCAATCAACCTTGCTGCGATGAAAATTGCTTCTGGTTGGGAACATTTAATTATTGCTGGTGGAGTAGAATCCATGAGCCGTGTGCCAATGGGAACTGATAGAGGTCCTTTGCAATATGATCCAATTGTTAGTTCTGCAATTGGTTATGTGCCACAAGGAATTAGTGCAGATTTGATTGCTACAAAATCTAAATTTAGTAGAGAAAGCTTGGATGAATTAGCGATGCTTTCGCAAGAACGAGCAAGGATTGCTATTCAAAATGGTTATTTTAAAAAGTCAATTATTTCTGTAAAAGATAGAAATGGCATGTGTATTCTAGGTGTAGACGAATTGCCTAGACCAGACACAACAGCGGAAACTTTAGCGGCTCTATTACCTGTTTTTAAAACAATGGGAAGTATTGGCTATGACGATATTGTCAAATTACAATATCCAGAAATAGAAAGAATTAACCATTTGCATACAGGTGGAAATGTTGCGGGATTAGCTGATGGCGCTGCTTTGACCTTGATTGGAAGCAAAGAAATAGGTGAAAAATATGGTTTAATTCCTAGAGCTAAAATCACCATGGCGGCTTGTGCTAGTGTGAATGCTACGATTGCTTTGGAAGGTACAATTCCTTCAACCGAAAAGGCATTGCGATTGGCAAAAATGGCTTTAAAAGATATTGACCTTTGGGAAACAAACGAAGCTTTTGCTGCACCTGTTTTACAATTTCAACGACACTTTGATATTCCAATGGATAAAATAAATGTCAATGGTGGTGCAATTGCGCTCGGTCATCCGTTAGGCGCAACTGGCGCAATGTTGATCGGAACGATGATTGATGAACTGGAAAGGAGGGATTTGAAAACGGGCGGAATTTCTGTTTGCATGGGCGGCGGAATGGGCGTCACTACGATTATAGAAAGAGTTTAGGAAGAGCAGAAGAGAGAAAAGAAGAATGGAGTAATTTAATATAGAAGTAAATTACTCTGTTCTCTCAGCGAAGCGGTCT
>CAZMEH010000362.1:0-2986 GCA_964564885.1 uncultured Saprospiraceae bacterium
AACGACTAACACATCAATATTTTCAGCAATTTCAATAGAAAAATTTCCTTCAATATCGGTATTTGTACCGTTTGTTGTGCCTTTTGCTTGAACGGAAGCAGCAATAAGCGGTTCTCCGCCTACATCAGTTACGTTACCAGTTATGGTTTTCGTTTGGGCGTACAATTGTAAGCCGCCAAAGCTGATTAATAATATCAGCGTTATTAGTATGCGTTTTTTCATTATTAAATTTGGTTTTATTTTAAAAAGAAAACGTAAACGTAAAACGTAGCACGGACATTATTCGGTCGAGCCTCATGAGCTACGGTTCCTGTCCGTGTTAATATGTTTACTGTTAATTTAGCACGGACAGGAATGTCCGTGTTACTTAAACTCTGGTGGACAAATATTTGGATCAAAGCCCCAAAATATTGGCAAAAGGAAATAAACAACAAGCGTGATAATGACAATTGAAATGAGGTTTAGCCAAATTCCTGTTTTGACCATATCAGGTATTTTTAGATAGCCCGAACCGAAAACGACGGCATTCGGCGGCGTAGCTACGGGCAACATGAATGCACAAGAAGCCGCTAAAGTTGCTCCGACCATTAACAAAAATGGATGAACATCAATGATAATTGCCAAAGGCGCAAGAATTGGTAAAAGCATCGCTGTTGTCGCTAAATTGGAAGTGATTTCGGTTAAGAAATTCACGGCTGTGACTAATACTAAAAGCAAAAGAACTAAAGAAACACCTTGCAATAAAGTCATTTGTGCGCCAATCCATTCGGCTAATCCGCTTGACTTGAATCCCGTGGCTAAGGCTAAACCGCCACCAAATAACAATAGAACGCCCCAAGGAATTTTAACGGCTTCTTCCCAATTGATGATTTTTCGATTTTTTCCTTTTTTTGCAGGTAATATAAATAGTAGTACCGCAGCTATAATCGCAATGATGGTATCGTCAAGATTTGGAACAAACTGGTTGAGTAGAAAAGAGCGACTAATCCATGCAAGGGCAGTCGTTATGAAAACCGCAAGGACAACCTTTTCTTCGTAAGATATTTTGCCCAATTCCTTTAATTGCTTTTGTATTTCTGATCTTCCGCCAGGAAATTCTATTTGTTTGAATTTAAAAGCATATTCTGTTAAATATTTCCAACAAATAAACAGCATAGTCAATGAAACAGGCAAACCGATGATTATCCATTTAGAAAAAGTAATCTCTATATCGTAGGTTTCTTTTACAATACCTGCTAAAACCAAATTCGGTGGCGTTCCGATTAAAGTCGAAATTCCGCCAATTGACGCACTGTAAGCAATACCGAGCATCAACGCTTTTCCAAAAATGGAGTTTTCATTTTCATCGGTGCTAGGATTGTCTTTTAATTGTGTGATAATCGCCAAACCGATGGGCAACATCATCACGGCAGTTGCTGTATTGGAAATCCACATGGATAAAAACGCAGTCGCTACCATGAAACCTAAAATGATACTTTTGACATTTGTACCAATCAAATTAATAATAGATAAAGCAATTCGACGATGCAAATTCCATCTTTCAATGGCAACCGCAAGAATAAAGCCACCGATATATAAGAATATATAGCGATGTCCAAAGGATGCGGTCGTCGCTTGTAACGTTAGCGCATTGGTCAACGGAAATAAGACGATCGGCAAAAGTGCCGTGACGGCAATTGGAATAACTTCCAAAATCCACCAAACGGCAATCCAAAGGGTACATGCTAGAACTGCTCTGCCGCTTTCACTCAATCCTTCTGGATGAAAAAATAGCAAGGTCAATGCAAATAGGAGTGGACCTAATAGCAGACCGATTGTTTTTGTATTAATTTTTTTAATCAAAGTAATTATTGGTTTTAAATGGTTGAAGTTGTACTTTATAAGTTATAGGTTGTGCGTTCTTAAACAAGTTTGTTATTTGAATAGCTTGCAATCGTAATTTTATCACTTAACTGCTAGAAAGAAAACCCAGAACCGAAAACTTACAACTCTAATATTTGTATTATCTTTAATTTTTAGAGAAATTAGGTGTTTTCGTATTTGACAAACTTATATTGTTTTGGTTAGAAATAATAAAATTTAATTTTGAAAAGAATGTTTTTCGTGAAATTTTATACCATTTTACACTATTTTACACAGACAAACGGATGATAGACGGCGTAAAAGCTAAATTTACAGATAAGCTGGAAGAGCATTATGGAACTTGGGTAAAGAATATTGCGAGGTTCGGTTCTACGTCTTATGGTAACGTTTCTAAGGATTTGTGTATTAGTTCTAGTCAGTTTAGTAAATTGATTTCTGGTACAGCGACGGAGGGCATGTACACTCGTTCGATTGAAAATGTTGAACGTCTAATCGCAGGAAAGGCAAGCCTCCATCAGCGAGATGAAGCGATTGTAAAACGGGATGAAACATTAGAGCAGTTAGCAGAAGAACAAGAAAAAGCACGCTTTATTCAATCTAAAAAAGGAAGTAAGCGAACTAAGATGATGCTGTTTTTAACGAGTGCTTTAATTCTAGGCGCATTAATCATGTTCCTTTTCAATCACTTTTTGTTTTCTGCGGAAACTTCAAATATCCCAGCACATCAACATCCTTTGCTACCTTATTTTGAACAAGCGTTTGATGCAGATTTCGACTCGCCTTATTTGAATGAAACAGAAATTCAAGATTATTGTCCTTGTAGTGCCTATGAGGGAAAATGGGTGTTGGACAAACCCTTTAAGTTGCCGCTTCCTGGTAGTCGTCAACCTGGTTTGTATTATTTAGCAAAAAGCTCAGATATGAGAATGAAATGTTCAAATATCCATGCGTCGCAAGTCGGAAAAGGCAAAGCATTGGCAGGTTACGAATATTTAGTGAGCGAGATTTGGATAGATACGGAGCAAATACTGCTTATTCCTAAGTATTTTAATAATCAAGAGAAAACCTTTACAACGGAATTTGAAAATTTAGATTTTGAACAAGAATCTCAATTCAAAAAGAT
>CAZMEH010000363.1:0-6109 GCA_964564885.1 uncultured Saprospiraceae bacterium
ATCATTTCTATATAAAGGCTGTTTTAGTTGCTAGATTTTGGCAGATAAAACAGCCTTTTCGTGAAATTAAGCTCCTTCGTTGAGTTCTTTAAGTCGAACTTTTTTTAAAAACCCTTTCAGTTTCTTGTTTTGTTTAATAACGGCATCTTCAACCGATTCTGCGTCAGAAGAACCAACAATCAGATTTCCTAATGTGTAAAAAGTAACCGCATAAGGAAATGGTCTACCTAAGTTATTTCCTTTGTCGTCAATAATCACTAGGGATTTTTTACCCGTATTTGAAGCTGGAAGTCCAATATAACAAATATAAAAATCCGCTGTTTCTAATTTTATTGTTGCGTCCAATTTTCCAGAAATATCTAAAAAAAGACCTGTTCGTTCTCCAGCAAATAAACGTTTCACCATCGTATCCGGCATAAAAACAACTTTTGAAAAATCAAAATTACTGTTATATGCTCTAATCGTAGCTTCTAATAAATCGTCCGATTCTGCAATTGTTTCTGCCAACATCTTTCTAAGGCGTTTGTCACTTGGATTGCTACGCACCATTTTCTCAAGTTGCTCTACTTTTTTATCCTGAGTTGCTATTTGAACAATCAAAACACCTTTTCTTAATTGCTCAATATGGGTATTTGCTTCTTTTTTATTTCGTGCAGAATGGATTACTTGCCCTGAAACTACATTAGAAATAATCAAACACAGTGTCAATATGAAAATATGAATAGAAACTTTTTTCATCGTTATGGAATCTTAGTTTATGAATAAATTCTTTAATAATTTTAATCAAAGAATATTCAAATTTAGTTTAAATACAATTGCTCTGCTAGTTTAAATTAGTAAGCACAGCAATTTATTGTATAAAAAGGTTCACGAATTGGTCAGCTCTAATATAAAAATGGTTTTAATGACTAAGCGAACTTAATCATTAAAACCATTTTATAAAAAGTCAGCTAAGAGATTAGCTTTTAATTTGACAAATAACCAACCTATTTTGCAATAACAATCTTCTTCATTGTACTGTGACTTTTACTTGAAATTTTAATCAAGTAAGTACCATTGTATAACGTTTGTGTATCAAAATAAGCAATGGTACTTCCTTGATTGATACTAGCCGATCTGATTAATTTACCAGAAATATCTAATAATTCTACTTGCATATTTTCATCAACCACATTGTTAATTTGAACAGCAATTAAGTCAGACGCAGGATTTGGGAAAACATTGATATTCAAGTTTTCAAACTGCCTTGCTGAAATGCTTGAAGAACCTGTATAAACCGTAGTTGGTTCAGTTACAGAAGTCACTTTTCTATCAGCAGAAACACCGTAAAAAGTAGGCCCTACGACATAAGGATAAGCAGAATTCCAATTTGCATCAACTGTTGCGAAATAAGCATAAGTACCATTTGGATATTCTGGCGTTATAGCAAACCTTCCATTGTGTTCATCTAAAATATCAGCGTCAGTATTTGCAATAAATTCATAATCTTCTCTGAAATATCCCGCAAAATAAGTCGCATCAACAGCAGGACCATTTGCACGAGTAGTCGCACTTTTCAATGAATATGCAGATTTAATTCTAGTGAATCCTCCTGTTCCATCAGCATTTTTGAAACCATATGCGCCATAGATTGGGAAACCATCGTATGCAAAACCGATTAACGGAGAATGTTGTGTGCTATCAATTACATACAAACCGTCTGCGTCATACAAATTACAAACCGTTGCCAAAACAGTTAAGTCCAATTTGAATGCAGATGGATTTTGGTGATGGTGATAATTTCCCATCGCAGGATGACCTTTTGAACAATCAAAACCACCCATTTCAGCAGGAATGGCATCTCTGTTCCAATCTTGTGTTCCCATTGGTCCGCCTGGACAAGGTGGGTTTCCTGGTCCACCGCATAAAGCGTTCGTTTGCGGATTCCAAGCTACTCCATCTCTATAATCAAATAATGAAACGCCATTAATGAAAACACCAATATTTCCACCATTTGTTGCAGTTACTGTTCCCGTGTTTTGTTGAGGACTCAATGGTATTTTATAAATCGCATTCTGATTCGATGCTTGTGACGGATTCCCGTCTTGAAATGGCCCCGTTGGGTAGGCAGGAATACCTGTTGCCGTTACATAAACAAAATCATTCGAGTATTCTACCTTCTGGCAATTCACTAAAATACCGTTTGAAATAGCTGTTGAATTTCCTGCATTGTAATAGGTTCCTATTACCGTTGTGTTTTGTAACCAAGAAGTTACTGCTGAATTTTGGGCTTGACAAGCAAGTGCAAAAATTACTAAACTGAGTGTGAATATTAGTTTTTTCATTGTTTTGATTTTAAAAGTAGCACGGGCAACTTTTACTTTTGAAAGAATGTTCTGGGATATGAATAATCCCGATTAAATAAAAACTCCTTATCTGTTAATGTCAATAAAAAAGCAGTTAAATCTACTTTTTCGTTGGAGGATAATTCTATTGATTGTTGTAATTCATTGGCTAAAGTTGGGTTGTGTTCAATACCATTTGTATAATGATTTAAGACTTCTGATAATCGTTTAAATCGTCCGTCGTGCATATATGGGTAGGAAAACTGGATATTTCGCAACGTTGGAATTTTGAATTTCAACGAATCTTCTGCTCGTTTTGTCACCTTCATTCTACCAAAATCATTCAAAACAGTGTCTATTGGCAAACCATTATTAGCAAAATCATGTGTCGTAAAAAGCGGCTCACGGTGGCAACTTTCACAGCTCTTTTGAAATAATGCGTAGCCTTTTTGCTCCTGTTCTGTAAACGTCGTTTCTCCTCGCTGCACTTGATCGTATTTGGCATTTGCACTTACAAATGTCAACATGAACTGAGACAAGGATTTCAAAACTCGTTCGCCTGTAACGGTGCTATCGCCGAATGCTTTTTCAAATGCTTTTGTATAAATAGCTGATTTTTGGAGTTTTGAAACGACATTTTCTATCGTTTCGTCCATTTCGTCGGGATGATGAATTGGTGCTAAAGATTGCATGTCCAAATGATGAATTGCGCCGTCCCACATGAAAATATTTTGCCAAGCCATATTGACCAAAGTGGAAGAGTTTCGAGTTCCAATTCTATCATCAATGCCGTGACTCAATCGGTGATCTGTATGCGAAAAAGCAGTATATTGAGAATGACAACTTGTACAGGAAACGGTATTATTTCTGGATAAAATTGGGTCGTGAAATAAAGCTCGACCAATCGCTATTTTTTCGGCAGTCAATGGATTTTTTGAAAAGTCATAAACTGGTTTTACCCAACCTTGTGGCACAACAAACAAATCATCGTTGACTTCCTTGAATGCAAAAAAGGCAAAGCTAAGTGCAAAGAACAACAGTATTTTCCTTTTCATCTTCCTTGTATTTTAAACATCGTTATTAACAATTCAGAAAGTTCTACTGCTTCTGCGCCTAATGACATGATGTGACTTTCATCTTTTAAATGGATACTATTTATAAATTCTTTAATCGCTATTTCTATGTTAATCTGGCTACCTTTTTTCACCGGCAAAACAACAGATTGCAGCGTTGCATAAGGTGCTTGATAGCCTCCGACATGATATTGAAATTCGTTTTTATAGCTATCGCAAATATTGCTCGTTCCTTCTAGTTTAAAATTAACATATCCGCTTTGCCAAGTCCAATACATTCCTTTTGTCGGGTCTAAATCTCCACCCATTGCGCCAGAAACATTGGTTATACTATCTATTCCAATATCAAATTTTAATTGATTGTAATTTAAGTCAACTGGAATATCACATACTATTTTTAATGAAGAAGAGTTTTCATAGTTAACTAGGTGAAAACTATTTTTTTCTTCCCAAACAGCAATTTCATTATGATATAATACAATATTTGAAAGGTAGAATTTCAGCATTTCAAATGTGATGCTATCATTATTATCTAAGGAAAACGTTGTATTTAAGTCGAATATATTTGTGCCGTAGGTTGGATTCAGGTGAATAGTCAAAGGTGTTTGTGCATTCAAGTTTGATTGAATACAACAGACAATAATTAAGCAATAAAACAACTGGATAACTTTTTTCATATTTTCTATAAAACCCTTTAAGTAAATAATTACAGTAAGAAGAAATGACTATTTATCTTATTGACGAATATTTTAAAAAAAACTTGCGCTTAAAATATTTTTTCCTGAGTAACTTCTAAAAGGTATTATTCTAAACTATAGCCTCCAGGATTGTGTTTTTGAATAAGTTATCGTATTATAACCTTAGTTTCTCCTAGTTTTTAAACAATCATATTAGTCTTTTTTTACAAAATTAATACAGACTAATAGAAAAATAATACTACTATGAAATGGTCCTTTCAATGCATAATAATTGCACTCTGTTTTATTTTAACATTTGATTCCTTTGGTCAAGGTACTTCTCCTAAACGAGAGTTTCGAGGCGTTTGGGTAGCAACCGTACTCAATTTGGATTATCCTTCTTCAAAAAACTTGGATAGCGAATCTCAAAAACAAGAATGGATTGGTTTATTAGATGAGTATAAAAAAATGGGTATGAATGCCGTTATTTTCCAAGTTCGCCCTGCTGGAGATGCCTTTTACCCATCTAATTTAGTGCCTTGGTCTGGTTATTTGACAGGAGAACAAGGTGTTGCTCCAGAACCATTTTATGATCCATTAACTTTTTTGATAGCAGAGACACACAAACGCAGTATGGAATTTCACGCTTGGTTCAATCCATATCGTGCAACGATGAATAACAAAAAAAGTGAACTTTCTTCTAGTCATATGCTCGAAAAACGACCTGACTGGTTTGTCGATTACGGAGGCAAATATTATTTTAATCCTGCATTACAAGAGGTACGTGACCATATTGTAGCCGTTGTTGAGGAAGTGGTCAATAAATATGACATTGATGGCGTTCATTTTGATGATTATTTTTATCCTTATAAAAAAGCAGGGCAGGAGTTTCCCGATCAAGCACAATTTGAAGAATTAGGTCAAGAATTTTCAAATATCGGTGATTGGCGTAGAAATAATGTCGACTTATTGATTAGTGAATTATCAAAAACGATTAAGAAAGCTAAACCTTATGTTCGATTCGGAATTAGTCCGTTTGGCGTTTGGAGAAATGAAAATGTTGATCCCGTTAATGGTTCTGCAACGAGGGCAGGAGTGATGAGTTACGATGATTTGAATGCAGATATCTTGAAATGGTTAGAAGCGGATTGGATTGATTATGTTGCACCTCAGATTTATTGGAATATTGGGTTTACAGTTGCAGATTATGCAGTTTTGGTAGATTGGTGGTCAAAACACAGCTTTGGAAAAGATTTATACATTGGTCATGCGGCTTATAAAGTAGCGACTGACAGCAGGGCTGCTTGGAATAGTCCAGATGAAATTCCAAAACAAATACGCCTTAATAGACAAAATCCTAATGTTCAAGGTAGTATTTATTTTAGGTCAAAGTCCTTATTGGACAATCCATTGGGTGTAGCAGATGCGCTCAAAAAAGATTATTATCAACAACAGGCGATGCTTCCTAATACGCCACAATCATTTACAAAAACGAATAATTTCCCGAAACAACGTTGTGCTAAAAATAAGGAAGAAGGTATTCAGTTACGTTGGAAATACCATAGAAAAGACAAAAAAAATCCACCATATTATTATGTTGTTTATAGGTTTGAAGATGGTGTAGCAGTAGATTTTAATAATTCTAAAAACATCATTGCAGTCACACCTTTCCATGTTGAACACCAACGTAAATGGGAATATTCAGATAATTCAGCTAAGAAAGGCAAAAAATACACTTATGTAGTTCGACCTGTGAATAGAGAACATTCGGAAGGTTTACCAAGTAAAGGTAAGAAGGCAAAAAAGAAGTAAAGTGTAGCTATTCTCATACTATTGTACGTTTTTTTAGAAGAGAGAGCAGAGAGGAGATATTATTTTACTTTATTTTGATTAATAATCAATGAATTATAAATTTTATAAAAGATATAATTCTTAAATTTTTCAGCAAGTAAAACAGTTAATTTTTATCTTTACTTTATAGTCTTTATTAGCAAAATTATTACAAAACACTTTTAATAGATAAATTAGTTATGTC
>CAZMEH010000364.1:0-1697 GCA_964564885.1 uncultured Saprospiraceae bacterium
CATTACTAGGCAAACCATCTTCTACCGTCAAATGCCTAGCTTTCAAATCTTTATATATAAAAATACCTTTATTTGTTCCAACCCATAGCCGTTCTTTGTTATCTTCAAAAAGGCAATAACCTCTTTCTAAATCTTTCATTTCAATCAGCCATTTGCTCGGCTCAGAATAGCAATCTTTATAAACATAAAAATAACCGCCATGCAATAAATTGATTTGACCAAACTCATCTATGATAAAGGAATTGACTCTATTTTCTTCTGGCAAACAATTTTCTGGATAAGCATGAATGCTGAAAATACCTTCATTTGTAGTTGCAAATAAATGGCTTTTCAATCCTTTTTGAAATTTATAAACTTCGACATTACTTTCTGGGTCAGCATTGAACCAACGATTGTTTTTAAACCGATGAAACCCACGTTTTGTGCCTGCCCACAATCGACCTCGATTGTCTTCCATTATGTCATTCACAAAAACATTTGTTAAGCCTTCACCAACGCCATAATTATTAAAATCAGAAGTATAAACAACATAAACGCCATCTCCTTCCGTCGTTATCCACAGGTGATTTTCATAATCTAATAAGATATTTGTTGTACGAGCATTTATTTGAAAGGACTTCAATATATCGACGGAAGCATCGTCAGGACTTCTTTTCCACAGCAACCGATTGCGAAGTGTATCCCAAGTAAAGGTTTGGTTTTGAATGTTGATTTGGGTGTTTTTTTCATTATCCCAAGTCGTCGAATAGTTTTCTTTATTAATTTGAAAGGTTTGATTGGAAAAATTCTGCTGCTCACCATTTCCATATAAAAATGACAATTTACTACTATCCTGATGCAATGAAATATCAACAACGGCATAATGCGATAAGCCATCTTCAACAGTAAAGTTTCTAAATTCCGTTCCATCAAACCTAGAAATTCCATCGTTTGTTCCTAACCAAATAAAGCCATTTTTATCTTCTTTAATAGAATAAACGATATTATGCGCCAGTCCGTTTTGGGTTGTATAATGCTGAGAATAGAGGTTTTGTGCAATAGTTTGATTGCTCGGAAGGATTCCAAGAAGGAAGATTATTAGAAAGGTTGAGATTAAGGGTCGGACAGCTTTAAGGCGTCCGACCCTTAAGTAGTTTAAACTATACAATTGGTAATTTTTAAACTTGTCCCGAAATCTCGGGATTCGCAATTCGTAATTCGTAATTCGTAATTCGTAATTCGTAATTAAACTTACGGTGCATCAAATTTACCAATAGAAATCATATTGGTAAACAAGCGATATGCGCCTGGAACACCTGCGGGCAATTCTCTAAACCAAGAATAACCAGAGTAAATATAAAAGCCTTTTCCATGCTTTGCAACCAACAAGCCACCATCTTTTGGTGTTTCTCCTGGGTCGTTAGCGGATAAAATAGCCATATATTTATCATCCCATTTATTTGGAAAATACAAACCACGTTCTTGCACCCAGTTATTAAAATCATTTGGAGTAATTTTATTCGGATAGTTTAAAACAGGATGCTTTTCATCCAAAATCCTTACTTCTGCAAACTCGTCTGTCACTCTATCTCTAGACAACTGCAGCGAAAAAGGTGCTCCAACATCCACTCCTCTATTCGTATTGTACTGCACAATTAAATTCCCTCCTTTTTTAACATATGCTAACAAATACTTTTGTTTGAACTTTAACTCTTTTA
>CAZMEH010000365.1:0-5688 GCA_964564885.1 uncultured Saprospiraceae bacterium
AGAAATGATGACAGTTGGTCGGGAATTTAAAAAAGATAATCCACACAAAGAGTTTAACAAAAGATTATTAGATGACCTTTTCTTAAAGCAGAATTAAGGAACGTGCAAATTATCTAAAACCAGAGGTCAAATGTTTCAAAAACGTTTGACCTCTGGTTTTAGATAATTTGCACGTTCCTTAATTCTAATTCTGCTTTAAGAAAAGGTCATCTAACAATCTTTTGTTAAACTCTTTGTGTGGATTATCTTTTTTAAATTCCCGACCAACTGTCATCATTTCTTGAATTAAATTGGCCTTGTATGCACAATGAATCATTTCAGCCATATAAAAAGCTTTTGGTCTTCCTTCTAGTTTTCCTGCACCGTATTTATACTGTTTCATCAACTGATCATAATAAACATCCTTCATTGGATCTGGTAATTTTTTTGGGCCTTCACAATAGTAATTCATTGCGCCTATCAAGAACTCTCTATAATACTTACTACCAAGTGTTCTATCACTTTGCATTGGCACTTCATACATAAATCCAAAAAAATCTTGAAAGTTAATATCATGAAAGAAACCAAATGAATAACCATAAGTCAACATATGATATGCCCAATAATAGTTAATTTCTGACCACATATATAGTTTAAAGTCTTCGGTCAAAGCACTATTACTTCCCATTTCATAACCATCAAGCATTCCCATTTTTTCGGTTTTATCTGCCAACATAAATGTGGTAAACGATTTTGGTCCTTTTCTACGCATGTTTGTATCCATATCTCTATGGACTTTATACCAAACGATACCTTTTTTATACCTGAACATTTGGACTGACCTCGGATAATGTGTTTTATATTTTTGGCAAAATAATCTTAAAAAGGCATTGTTTCCTGCGCTTTCACCTTTGAACTCAAAAGAGAAATAAAAACTATTCGCATCAGCATCAATATGTAATGTCTGTCCTGGTTCGATATAAACATTCGCAGTATTTCGTAAATACCTAATCGTTACCGTTTGCGGCACACTTAAGTCAAAATCAAAACGGAAAGAGTCGTTGACCATTTCTGTTTCTAGTTTCTGAAGGCTATTGTCAATATATTGCTGATTGACTTCCAGTTTAATTCTTGGTTCGAGTGAACCTCTGAAAACTCCTGTAATAGAAGTCTTTTTGGTGTAAGAATAATCGCTTGCTGTCTGCCCTAGAAGAGTTGACATGCTGCTAATCAAAAATAATCCGATGAGTACTCTTAGTCTCATGTTGTCGTTAATAAATTTTTTTTTCACTTTCATCCCTTTTTTTAATTGCGTCCCTTGTAATATATTACTTAATGTATCTTTACTTGATAGAAATAACGATACTTTTATACTTTGATGTATTTACATCTTATATATTATTATAATTATGTTTTGACTAGTGCGATTATATAGAATTAACTTTATAAGCCCTAGTATTCCAATACTAGGGTTCTGTCAATCACTTATGACTTGAAGCATTATAAAGTATTATTTGTTAGTTTTTACTAGAAATATACAGGGATTGGTATTCAAAACATGAAATAGAACCCTATCATCCCTAATTAGACAATGGTGATGTATCTTTATTGTTCAATTGAAATTCTTAAAATGTTATTTAACATTGTTGAAAAATCAAAATTGACTTACGATAAAAGTAGTTTTCATTTTGTATTGGAGGGCAGTTTTCTTTATAGAAAACCATTATTTAGACAGCACAAATATATATATAAATAGAATATGAAATAGTTTTTACACCTCGTTTTTTGTAAGAACAATATCACATTTTAGTTAAGAAATAAAAAAATCGGTAATTTTACTTCAAAAACAAAGAAACCATGGGAAAGTACCTCAATCAATTTAATAAAGTAATAAAAGAATTAAGTGAACATCCCAAGGTTTCCATTCTTTCCACTAATACTTTTGAACCTTCTACGCTATCATTAATAAAGACTCTTGAAAAAAAGGTAGGTCACAAATTTGACAATGATTTAACGTCATTTTTTTTAGAAACAAATGGTATTAGATTGCTATGGGAGTTTGACTTAAATCAAAATTTGAATAAAACTCAAAAACAACCTGAGGATTTTCAACCTTTAAATTTCAACTTTTCTGAAAACGTTGGTTGCATTTTCATACCATCAATTGAAGAACTATCAACATCATCTAATTTAGTATTAGATACATTTGGAGAGTATGGAGAAGTTGTGTTGAAGAGTAATTCAGAAGGTTATCTTAGTTTATCTTTAGATAATTACTTAGAGAGCATTCAAGTTAAATTCTCTGATTATTTCAATTTCCTAATAGAATCGAAAGGTTATATAAAGTCTCGAAAATTATTTTTTCAAGTTAATCAAGGTTTTCAAAACCATACTTGTAATCTTACAGAAGTTGCCATCTATCATTTTTTTAAAAAATCTGAACGTTCTGGTTCAAGTACCGCTAACTTAAAAACACAAGTGATGCAGCAACACGCTGCTAATAGTCAGACCGTTTCGCAAGCGCAACTAGAAGCAACTATCGAAGCACATCATCAATTTTTGAGTAATGGCGGTGCTGGTGGGCGTTGGAAGGTTTTAAATATCAATGGTTTTGTCTTTGGTGTGTACACTGGACAGGATAGCAAAAGCGGTAAACAAGCGAATTTTGAACAGTATAATCTTTCTTCAAAAGTATTGGACACTTGCGAACTGCAATTACCGTTTACTAATTTCTGTGGTGCTTATGGCAAATATCAAGATTTTAGTGATGCTGACTTGAGTTATAGTCTGTTTACGGATACCAACTTTGAGCAAGCTATTTTTGCAGATGCGAATTTGTCTTTTTCTGACTTTTCCCGTTCCAACCTTAGAGAAACAAGTTTTATGAATGCAAATTTAGAAAATTGTGATTTTGAGAACTGCGACCTCACTGGTGTAGATTTTCGTGGTGCAAATTGGCAAGGTGCGAAGTTTCCAGGGGCGATTTTGAAAGATATTTTGTATTGATATGGAACGAATAGTTGCTTACTAATTGTTAAAATCGTAAATTAGTAAAAAATAATAGATGCAAGTTATAGAAGTTAAATCACAAGTTAAAATGAGTTTAGAAGAAATTCTTCTTGGCGTTTCTAAATTAGAAACATCAGATTTAGAGTTATTTCTATCTGACGTTAGTCAAATATTAGCCATTAAAAAAACCTCTAATTACTCAGAACGAGAAACGCAACTTTTAGAACTTATTAGTCAACACTTACCAGAAGAAGAGATTAGACATTATCAATTTCTTTCCAACAAGCTTCAAGATGAAATCATCAGTGATGCAGAACATCAAGAATTATTAGTTTTGGTTGAAAAAATAGAATTAGCTGATGCTAAGAGATTAGGTCATTTACTAGAACTGGCTCGGTTAAAAAAAGTATCATTAGCAGAACTAAGACAAGAACTAAACCTAGTATCACCTAACGATGAGTAGAGAATATATTACTAAAGCCAATCGAGGTCAAGTCAAAAATAGAGGAGAAAACAGATGTGAATACTGTCAAAGTCCTGCTTCCTATGCTACTCAATCTTTTGTTATTGAACATATTATACCTGTTAGTAAAGATGGAAGTTCTGAATTAGATAATTTAGCGTGGTCATGTGGTGGTTGTAATAGTTTCAAATACAATAAAGTCGAAGCATTTGACACTTTAAGCCAACAAAATGTTTCTATTTTTAATCCAAGAATGCAAAAATGGAATAAGCACTTTAATTGGAGTGAGGATTTTTTCAATATCATAGGTAAAACAGCCACAGGAAGAGCAACTATTCAAGCATTAAAAATGAATCGGACAGGCTTAATTAACCTTCGTACGCTATTAAAACTAGACGGAAAACATCCTCCTAACTAAATTCACTCTAAATAATCAACCTTATTCATCTCTCGTTGTTTTCATTTGATATTACATTAAAAACAGCTAGTTGAAACAGTGAATCTTTAAATTTCCCTGTTCTCTCTTCCCGAATACTGTACGGGACTGTTCTAAATAATCAAACGACCAACGGAATGTATAAAAGTATGGAACATTGTGTTCGTGACTTGGACAAGCATGGACAATTATTGCGCATAAAATCAGAGGTAGATCCAAATTTGGAAATGGCAGAAATTCACCGCCGCATTTTTGATGCGAAAGGACCAGCCATTCTTTTTGAAAATGTAAAAGGAAGCCCTTTCAGAGCGGTTTCTAATATTTACGGAACGGTTGATAGAACTAGTTTTCTATTTCGCCATACGTTGGAAAAAGTCAAAAGAGTCGTAGAACTCAAGGCTGACCCGACCCGGTTTTTAAAAAATCCATTGCGTTATTTAGGTTCTCCATTTACTGCATTGACGGCATTGCCGATGCGTAGCCTTTTGCGAACACCTGTTGCTTACAGCAAAACAACCATCGACCAATTGCCGCAAATTAAGTCTTGGCCAATGGATGGCGGAGCATTTGTCACTTTACCACAAGTATTCACAGAAGATCCAGATGAGCCGAGTATGATGCGTTCAAATATTGGAATGTATCGCATTCAATTGTCTGGTAATGAATACAAAATGAATGAAGAAGTTGGTTTGCATTATCAATTGCATCGAGGAATAGGCGTGCATCACACCCGTTACAATGAATTGAATAAACCGTTTAAAGCTTCTGTTTTCGTTGGTGGATTGCCTTCTCATGCCTTTTCTGCGATTATGCCGTTGCCAGAAGGTTTGTCTGAAATGACTTTTGCAGGAATGTTAGCAGGTCGTCGTTTCCGTTATGCTCGCCGCAATGGTTTTGTATTGTCTAGCGATGCGGATTTTGTGATTACTGGTACGATTGAGAAAAATAGAAAAATGCCTGAAGGGCCTTTCGGTGATCATTTAGGTTATTATAGTTTGGAGCACGAGTTTCCTGTGATGAAGGTCGATAATGTATATCATCGTAAAAATGCGATTTGGCATTTCACGGTAGTTGGTAGACCGCCAGCGGAAGATTCTAGTTTTGGTTTTCTGATACATGAGATTGTAAAAGAGCTTGCGCCACAAGAATTTCCTGGACTAAAAGAAATCAATGCAGTCGATGCAGCAGGTGTACATCCGTTGTTAATTGCTATTGGTAGCGAACGTTATATGCCATTCCGAGAACGCAAACCAGAAGAGATTTTAACGATTGCAAATAGGATTCTAGGAAGCGGACAAACTTCTTTGGCTAAATATTTATTCATAGCAGCGAAAGAGGATGACCCAAAATTAACGGCTCATAATATTCCTAATTTTTTCTATCATTTGCTAGAAAGAATTGATTTGAAACGTGATTTGCACTTTCAAACCAAGACAACTATTGATACGTTGGATTATTCTGGAAGTGGCTGGAATGAAGGTTCTAAGGTTGTCATTGCGTGTTGTGGCGAGAAAAAACGTTCGTTAACAGATAAGTTACCAAGTGGATTTAGGTTACCAGAAGGTTTTTCAAAACCGCATTTTGCGATGCCTGGCGTGTTGATTATTCAATCACCAAAGTATGATAATTTTGCGCAAGTTAGAGCGCACGATTTGTGTTTAGCATTGGAAACAGTGAAAGGTATGGAAGAAATTCCGTTAGTCATTATGGCGGATAATAGTGAATTTACAGCTGCAACGCTCAATAATTTCGTTTGGGTTACTTTCACTCGTTCGAATCCTTCGCACGATATTTACGGCTT
>CAZMEH010000366.1:0-4085 GCA_964564885.1 uncultured Saprospiraceae bacterium
ATTTAGAAGAAAATAATGCAGATGAATTTCTTGATTCTGATATAGAAATGTATTTAGACTTATTTGATGGATTAGAATATTGTTATGATTTAGGTGATTTTTCTGTGAGCCATTCTGAGTTTCTGGAAAATGAAAAAAGCCTGTATCGAGGAATGAGCGGATTATTTTCATCTGTTAATTTTTTGATTGAAGATGATTATTTAACAAACAAAAAGCAAGTTGTAGGTCATGCCGTTTATACTATTGAACAGATTAAAGCAAGCATAAAAAGCAACGATAAAATTATTTATTTAGATAGCGGCTGTGTTTACAACGAGGTAGAAGAATTAGGTTACTTGACCGCTTTGAACTTAGATACGAATGAATTAATTATTCAAGAAAACATTGATTAAAAATTAGGAACTAGTGCCGTTGGTAGTAAATAGAATTTATGGATTAAAAATTAGGAATTAAGAATTCACTTTTACAGTTCAATTCTTGATTCCTAATTTTCAATTTTTAATTCCTAATCCTCCGCACCTTTCAGCTCATCTTCCATTAACAAACGGATCGCATGAAAATAATCAGAATCAAAAGAAACTACCCGAATCTTCTTTAAAGAAAATTCATATTCATAAGCATCATCTATTTCACCATCAGGCGAGACAATATCCATGACTAGCTTATTTTTTTCAGTGGTCGCATTTTTACCATAGTATAATTCTTCTTCCACCTTTTGTTGAAATTCAAAAATACCATAAGTCTTTTCGCTCCAAGCCAGCATTTTTTTAATGCTTTTCAATTTAAAACCCTTAGGAGCAGTCGCTTTAACGCCTTTGAGTTCTAAAACTCTAGCTACTTTTTCTTCTCCGTTATCAGATTCCCTAGAGGAAATAAATGCTTTTCGGTACAATTTATAACCGTCAACGATATAATCAATAGGAATGTGTTTGACCAATAGCCATTTATCATTTTCAGCTACGATTAAGCCTCTTTCTACATCTTCCCAACCTTTTATTCTATACGTTTCTACTTTCATTATTATAGTTTTTTAAGAAAATTAGTCCAGCCGACTAATATTGAAGATACAAAAACAGTGTCCTTAACAATTTACTAAAAAATTTTAGAGAAAAGCAATTTATTCGTTCTTTGTTCTCTATTTATATTCTTAAAACTGTAAACCTAGTGTAGTAGGCAGTAAATAATTGACAGTTAGCAGTAAATAGAACTTATTGATTTTCAATTGTTTAAATTAAAGTATAGTGATCAGTTATTTGTGGATTAAGACACTAGTCGGCTAATACCGATAGGTATCGGGAAACAGTACAAATATAAAAACCTCGCTTGCAAAAGCAAACGAGGTTTTCAAAAAGTTAAAACATCAAATGAAAGTCGTTTTTAAATCGCATCTATAATCGCATTCAAAGTAGCACTAGGTCTCATAGAAGCTGTCGTTTTTGCAGCACTAGGAGAGTAGTAACCTTCGATGTCCATAGGCACGCCTTGTACAGCGATTAATTCTTCCACAATTGTTGCTTCGTTGCTAAGTAAAGAAGCTGCAATAGGAGCAAATGTAGCTTGTAATTCAGCATCAGCCGTTTGACTTGACAACTCTTTTGCCCAATACAAAGCTAAATAGAAATGGCTACCTCTATTATCTAATTCATTTACTTTTCTTGATGGAGATTTTCCATTTTCAAGTAAAGAAACAGTCGCATTATCTAATGCGTCAGCTATTATTTGCGCTTTAGTATTATTATTTGTCTTCGCTTCGTGTTCTAAAGAAACAGCTAAAGCCAAAAACTCTCCTAAAGAATCCCATCTTAAATGGTTTTCTTTCGTGAACTGTTGAACGTGCTTAGGAGCAGAACCACCCGCACCTGTTTCAAATAAACCACCGCCATTCATCAATGGAACAATTGACAACATTTTTGCACTAGTTCCTAATTCTAAAATTGGGAAAAGGTCGGTGTTGTAATCTCTCAATACATTTCCTGTAACAGAAATGGTATCTTCTCCGTCTTTCATTCGCTGGATAGAAACCTTAGTCGCTTCTATGGGAGAAAGAATTCTGATGTCTAAACCAGTTGTATCGTGATTTGGTAAGTAAGCTTTTACTTTTTGGATTAACTGCGCATCATGCGCTCTGTTTTCATCCAACCAAAAAATAGTAGGAACTTTAGTAGCATTTGCTCTGTTGACAGCCAATTTAACCCAATCCTGAATAGGCAAGTCTTTTACTTGACACATTCTCCAGATATCACCTTCTTCAACTTCATGCTCAATTAATACAGCACCTGCATTGTCAATCACTTGTACTTTACCAGCAGAAGCAATCTCGAATGTTTTATCATGTGATCCATATTCTTCTGCTTTTTGAGCCATCAAACCAACATTAGGAACTGTTCCCATTGTTCTAGGATCAAAAGCACCATTTTCTTTACAGAAGTCTATCGTCGCTTGATAAATACCAGCGTAAGAACTATCTGGAATAACCGCTTTAGTATCTTGAGAATTACCGTCTTTATTCCACATCTGACCAGAAGTTCTAATCATAGCAGGCATTGAAGCATCAATAATTACATCACTTGGTACATGCAAATTCGTAATTCCTTTGTCAGAATCAACCATCGCTACATCTGGACCTTCCGCAAAACACTTTTCTATTTCAGCCTCAATTGCTGCTTTTACTTCAGGTGCAACATTGTCTAAGTTACCTAAAAGGTTACCAAAACCATTGTTTACATTAACACCAGCTTCGTCCAATTCTTTTCCAAATTTTTCGAAAACAGACTTGAAAAATACTTTTACACCATGACCAAAAATAATCGGGTCAGAAACCTTCATCATCGTTGCCTTCAAGTGTAGAGAGAATAATATTCCCTTCGCTTTAGCATCTGTCATTTGCGCTTCTAAGAAGGCAAGCAATGCTTTTTTGCTCATGAATGTTCCGTCGATAATTTCACCGTCAAGAACAGGAACAGACTCTTTTAAAACGGTTGTACCGCTAGCACTCACTAACTGTATTTTCACGCTACCCGCTTTTGCGATAGTAACTGATTTTTCGTTAGATGCGAAATCTCCTGATTCCATTGTAGACACATGAGTAGCAGAGTCCGCAGACCATTTACCCATACGGTGTGGGTTTTGTCTAGCATAAGCTTTTACTGGCTTAGGTGCTCTTCTGTCTGAGTTACCTTCTCTTAAAACAGGATTTACAGCGCTTCCTTTTATCTTGTCAAAGGTTGCTTTTATATTTTTTTCTTCGTCGTTACTCGGAGCATCAGGATAATTAGGTATAGCAAATCCATCTCCTTGTAACTCTTCAATAGTCTTTTTAAGTTGAGGAATAGAAGCAGAAATATTTGGCAACTTAATGATATTTGCCTCTGGTTTCTTAACCAATTCACCCAACTCAACCAATGCATCAGCTACTCGTTGTTCTGGCTTTAAGTAAGTAGGAAAGCTAGCTAGGATTCTACTTGCAAGGGAAATATCTGTTATTTCCATTTCGATTCCACATTGCTTGGCAAATGCTTGAACAATAGGCAGAAGGGATTTTGTAGCTAAAGCAGGTGCTTCATCTGTGTGTGTATAATAGATCTTAGACGACATATTTTATTTATTTAAAGACTTCTTTATCTAAAAAAATCTTTTCCTAGAAATTAGTGCGAAAATACGAATTTATTTAGTAATGCTTTTACTCTTTGATTGACAATTATTTGCACATTCCGACAAAATGATTAAATTCTCAGAATCAAGCTTTGAGTTATTCTTGAGAATAATATTTATCTTATATTCTTAATTAAAAATGTAACACAGGCATTCCTGCCTGTCACGTAATTATAGCCATTAATATAAGTGAGTTAGTTTTTTATTAAATTTATCATTAAACATGAAAAAAAATAATCTAGAAAAAATCGTTGGAATGTTTTTAATATTATTTGGATGTATTTTTATCTTTATGATAGGAGATCAGTTATTTAAAAATAGTAATTGGTTTGGTAATAACATTTCTAATCACACTGGAATATCAATTCTATTAATATCAAACGTATTAATCATAATGACAGGCGCATATTTAATAAAAAACAAAAACAAAGAAT
>CAZMEH010000367.1:0-4150 GCA_964564885.1 uncultured Saprospiraceae bacterium
CATTAGTGTAGGTTTGTAACCGACGTATGCTAATACGTGCATCGGTTACAAACCGATACTGAAACCTATGTATGACTAAAAGTTATAACGAACAAGAATTGAGAACAGTTTTTTAATAAATGTAGGCTATTCTTCCTATGCATAAGAAAAATACAAAGTTCTATATTTTAATAGAAACACCGAATGACTTTCCAATCATTCGGTGTTTCTATTTTTGTCTTATGGTTACAAATTTTTATATTTTTTACTCCTTGTATTCCACAAATTTGCTTAAATACTCGTTATACTTTTAGCTATCTTCCAATTTATATTTTATATTAGAATAACCTAATTCCATATTATTCCGTTATACAATTGAGTAAAAAGGATTTAGATATAAAAAATTCATAGATTAGTGAAATGATTTACGATTTTAGAATGACGATTTACGATTGCAAATACTTTGTAATCAAATTATTATTTTTCTAAAAATCATATACTTATACATATGAGATTAAAGACATTAATAGTATTCCTCTTAATAGGTTTTATAATTCCTACGGCATCGACACAAAGTGTCAACACCGAGTTTGGTAAAAACAGAGTGCAATACCATGAGTTTGAATGGTGGAAATACGAAACCCGTGATTTTATAGTTTACTGGTACAATTCTGGTCGAAACATCGGCGAGTCGGTTGTCCAAATGGCAGAGCTTGATCACGAGGAAATTCGTTCTTTGATGGAATATCGCATTAGTGATAGGATTGAGATATTGGTGTACACCGATTTGACCGATTTGAAGCAAAGTAATATTGGTAAAGATGATGTTTTTATCAATTCTAATGGGGCAACTACTATTGTAGATAACAAAATGTTTGTCTATTTCGATGGAAATCATAATCATTTGCGGGAGCAAATTAGAGAAGGAATTGCTCGTATTTACTTGAATTATATGATGTTTGGTGGCAATATTCAAGAAATTGTCCAAAATGCCGTTTGGCTAAATCTTCCGCCATGGTTCACCGAAGGTTTGGTTTCTTACGTTGGCGAAGAATGGAACACGGAACTAGATAATGAATTGCGTGATGCGATTTTATCGGGTAAATATAACTCATTTGAAGATTTGGCTGCGGTGAATCCTCGACTTGCGGGACATTCATTTTGGTATTTTCTCTCGAATAATTACGGGAAAGCGACGGTTTCAAATTTGCTCTATTTGACTCGAATTAACCGAAGTGTGGAAAATGGTTTTCTCTATGTGCTGGGAACTTCCTTTTTTAGGGTTTCTAAAGGTTGGTACAATCATTATCAACAACATTATATTGAAGATGCTAATGTCGGCAACTCGCTTGTAGAAGATTTGCAACTGGATTTAAAAAACAAACAAAACATACCTATTAATGATATAGTGCTAAGTCCAAATGGTCAACAATTGGCTTACATCACCAATGAAATTGGTAAAAAACAGGTATTCATTCAAAATATTAAAACAGGTAAACGCACCTTGGTTTTTAAAAATGGTTACAAAAATCAATTGCAGGAAACGGATTATAATTACCCAATTATAGCTTGGTTACCCAATAATAAAGATTTAGCTATTTTCTATGAGAAGCGAGATGATGTTAAAATTTATATTCATAATATCAATAAAGGGAAATCAAAAACCATTGATTTGCCCAATAAATTTGAACGAATACTCAGTGTAGATTTCATTGATAATAGGCAAGTCGTGATTTCTGCTATTATGAATGGTTTTTCTGACGTGCTTGTTTTTGACATTATCGGTCATGCTGTTCGCCCGATTACTCGTGATTATCACGATGATCTTAGTCCAATTTCTGCGACTATCAACGGTACAAAAGGTATTATTTTTGCTTCTAATCGTAATGATTCATTAATAACACTTGGACAGAATTTAGATAGTTTATTGCCGATTACAACATTCGATTTGTACTTTTTTGATTTAAATCAAAAGAAAGGCGGCGAATTAGTGCGATTGACCAATACGCCATATGCAAATGAACGAAACCCGCAAGCGGTTAATGATAGATATTTCACTTATTTGAGTAATGAAACAGGTCTTTACAATCGTTATTCAGGTTATATTGACACGGTTTATGCTTATGCTGAACGAGTCTACATTCTCAAAGAAGGACAAAAAGAACTGATTTTACCAAAAGATTCTCTATTAACGACGTTGCCTGCGGAGCAGATAGATACGACTTTCATCCGAAAAGTCTATAAACCTCGTGGTTTTTCATTTGCCAATTCTAATTACAATAGAAGTATTTTAGAACAAAACACTTCGCCGAGAACAGGAAAAGTGAGTGAATTGGTACTCAATAATGGTGAATATCAGGTTTATATCAATGACTTGAATGTAGAAACTAAGGAAACGCCAGTGGTGACTCATTTTATTAGAAAAACAACAAAAACAACGGCTAAACCTACTCCAACAAAACCAAAGGTCATTGAAACACCAAAGGAAGAAACGACGGAGCAACCAATAAAAGAAGAGCCAAAAGATACTATTCCTTCACCGTCAACGGAAACAGTAGAAGTAAAAGATACGAACAAGATTGATATTGATAATTATTTTTTCCAAAGCGAATTTGAAGACGAAGAAGCGGTTGTTAAAAAAGTACCTATCAAGTCAAACCCTATAAAAGTCACTATAGATCCAACGGTTGGTAAAAAAGTACGAGACATCAGACAAGCCAAAGAGGTGCCGAGTAATCAAGCACCTTTGAAATTTAGGCGTTCTCGCATCACGCCGTACCGAACAGCGTTTAGATCTGAATTTATTGCGACTCAACTGGACAATAGCCAACTATTTGGAGGAATGCAGCCTACGGTTGACAACAATGTCACTGGCGGTTTTCCACCTTTAGGCGTGTTGGGAATGATTAATATTGAAGATTTATTCGAAGATTATCATATACGTATTGGTATGCGTATTCCGATTACCTTTAATGGTGCGGAGTATTTTGCGATTTTTGATGATAAAAGTAAATTGCTAGATAAGCGTTATGAATTTTATAGAAGTAAAACCTCTAATACGGCTGATTTTGAAGTACGTGGTCTGACAACAGAGAATACTTATGATTTGATTTCAAATATCGCTCAAGTTCAATTTCGCTATCCTTTGGATATTTATCAAAGCCTTAGAGCAACAACCATGTTCCGTTTTGATAGAATGGTCATTAAGGATGAAAGAGCGTTGTCTTTGGAAATTCCGAATGCCAACCAGCAGCGAGTTGGTTTGAGGTTAGAATATGTTTTTGATAATACGATTGAAAAAGGTTTGAACATGAGACATGGCACTCGAATGAAGTTTTCAACTGAATTTCATAATAGTTTCAATCTAAACTTAGCGGATAGTTCATCTTTTGAAGGCAGTACAGGTTTACTTGGATTAGCGGGTTTTGATTTTCGCCATTATCAAAAACTAGATAAGCACTCTATTTTAGCGGTTCGTTTATCTTCTTACGCTTCTTTTGGTTCAAACAAGATTTTATATTTCTTAGGCGGTGTAAATAATTGGATACGACTTTCTCCTAATGAGTTTAATCAGAATATTCCAATTGCGACGACCGAAGAATATTCTTACCAAACCGTTGTAGCTAATATGCGTGGTTTTTCTAGTAATATTCGTAACGGAAGTAGTTTTGCCTTAGCGAATGTAGAATTACGTGTTCCTGTGGTCAAGTATTTAACTAAAAAAACATTGACTAATAATTTTGTTCGCAATTTCCAAGTCGTTGGATTCTTTGATGCAGGTACAGCATGGGAAGGCGTTTCGCCGTTCAATGAAGAAAACCCATTGAACACAAATATTATTAAAGAACCTTCTTCACCTTTAACCGTTACGGTTAATTACTTTAGAAATCCGATTGTATTTGGTTATGGTTACGGATTCAGAAGTACTTTATTTGGATATTTCTTGAAGTTAGATTTTGCTTGGGGCGTAGAAACAGGTATCGTAGAATCAGGACGAACTTATCTTTCTATCGGAATGGATTTTTAAAAATTCGATACAGAATATTAAAAGAGTCGGACGCCTTTGAGGCGTCCGACTCTTAATTTTTTGGTTCGTTGAAACGCTCCTTTCTATTAGTCTTTATTCACAAAACTTAATATGCCTACAGAATCATCTTTTAAATTTACACTG
>CAZMEH010000368.1:0-11192 GCA_964564885.1 uncultured Saprospiraceae bacterium
AAGAATAAAAACTCCTTAAATTCTTTGGTTCTTTGGAAAACTCCGTAGAAAAACGCTAAATACAAATTTCAGCTCAATTTTACTTGCAGACTGCTCACTTCGTAACTACTTCACGATTTTTATAGGAATTGTCGAAAATCATTGGATTTTTTAAAGAACCAAAAAAATATAAAAATAATCTCTTTTCTCTCCTCCCTCTTCTAAAAAAATGTATGATAGTCTTTATTTACAAAAGCTTAGCTATTCTTATAATTGTTAATATTAAATTACTCAAATGTATATTTTTTAATAAACAGTCCGTATTTTTGCGAAGTACTTCAAAGTATATTTAATTTATACAAAATTATAAATTAAATGTTGATTGTATTAACAAATTTTTAATACCTTAGTTTTGTAGAAAAGAAAGCATAGAAAGCAAAAACATGAAGAATAACATAAAAGTATTTGCACCTGCAACCATTGCTAATGTTGCTTGTGGTTTCGATTTATTAGGTTTAGCTATAAATGGAATGGGAGACGAAATAGTGATTCGGACTTGTGAAACAAAAGGAATTACTATTTCTAAAATAACAGGTGATCAAGGGAAATTATCAAAAGATCCCAATAAGAATGTAGCAGGTGTAGCAGCGCAAGCTGTTTTAAGACATTTAGGTTTAGAAAAAGAGATAGGTTTAGAACTTGAGTTAAGAAAGAAAATGCCTTTCGGAACTGGCTTAGGTTCTAGTGCTGCATCGTCAGTAGCTGGCGCAATGGCAGTAAATGAGTTACTAGATCGACCACTAACTAAAAGAGAATTATTACCATTTGCAATGCTAGGAGAGCAGGCGGCAGACGGCGCTTATCATTCGGATAACGTTGCACCGAGTTTGCTTGGAGGAATTATATTCTGTAGAGATAATCCGAGTTTAGATATTCACCGTATTTATGCGCCGAAGGGATTGTATGCTACAGTTGTCCTTCCTGAATTAGAAATACTTACCAAAGATTCAAGAAACATTTTAAGTGATAATGTTTCATTAAAAGCACATATACAGCAATCAGGTAATCTAGGAGGTTTGATTATTGGATTAATTAATGGTGATTTTGATTTGATTGGTCGTTCATTATCTGATGTAATTATTGAGCCGCAACGAGCAAAATTAATTCCTCATTTTTATAAAGTAAAAGAAGCTGCACTAGGAGCAGGGGCATTAGGTTGTTCTATCTCTGGCGCAGGACCTTCTATTTTTGCTTTGAGTGCCAATAGTTTAAAAGCGGAAGCAACTGCAAAAGCGATGCAAGAAGCTTTTAAATATTACAATATAGGTAGCAGAGTGGTTGTTTCTGAGGTTAATAATGAAGGAGCAATTTTGTGTTAGTCTACATTCGTCAATAAAACTAGAGCATACTAACTAATTATTCAATTATAAAATATTTTATTTAGAAAGGAGACAAGAGAAGAGCGGACAGAAAAGTCATTTGATTTCTCTGTCCGCCGTTCTCTCTTCTTTAGTTTAAATTTTAAGAAATGAGATTGTATAGTACAAATAGTCCAAGTGAATTTGTAACACTCAAAGAAGCCGTTTTGAAAGGTTTGCCAGATGACAATGGTTTATTTATGCCAGAGCAAATACCTGTTTTGCCAGCGTCTTTTTTTGAAGAATTAGAGAATGATACTTTTCAAGAGACCGCTTTCAAAGTGACAAAAACTTTAATTCAAGGTGCACTACCTGATGATATACTTCGAACTATCATAAATGGAACGGTTTCGTTTCCTACACCTTTAGTTCATTTAAGAGATAATCAATATATTTTAGAATTATTTCATGGACCAACTTTAGCATTCAAAGATTTTGGTGCTAGATTTATGTCTCGTTTGATGAGCCATTTTGTACAAGGTAATGAAAGAGAATTAGTGATTCTAGTAGCAACTTCTGGTGATACAGGAAGTGCGGTTGCTAATGGTTTTTATAATGTAAAAGGTATTCGTGTAGTTGTTCTTTATCCAAATGGAAAAGTGAGTGATTTGCAAGAACGTCAAATGACAACACTTGGCGGAAATATTACAGCACTTAGAATAGATGGAACATTTGACGATTGTCAACGACTAGTAAAGCAAGCGTTTTTAGATAAAGAATTGAATACAGTTCATCAGTTAACGTCAGCGAATTCTATTAATATAGCTCGATTAATTCCTCAAATGTTTTATTATTTTGAAGGATATAAGCAATTATTGAAAAAAGGAATCGATGGGAGAGAGGTCGTTTTTACTGTTCCATCTGGAAATTTTGGAAACTTAACTGCTGGTTTAATCGCTAAAAAAATGGGTTTGCCCGTTGATAAATTCATTGCGGCGGTAAATAATAATGATGTTTTCCATCAGTATCGGGAGACCGGAAAGTATGAACCGAGACCATCTGTTCAGACTGTTTCAAATGCAATGGATGTTGGTGCGCCATCAAATTTTGCTAGAATGATGGATTTATACAAACATGATTTAGAATTATTGAAGTCTGAAATAAGTACAGGAACAGTTTCTGATGATACCATTAAAGCAGAAGTAACGAAGATATTTGAAGAGAATAATTATGTTTTAGATCCACATACTGCGGTTGGACTAGACATCATGAATACTTATCAAGCGGCGAATACGAATAGTATTGGTGTCGTATTATCGACTGCTCATCCTGCAAAATTTATTGATGTAGTGGAAGCGTGTATTAATGAGAAGATAGATTTGCCAGACGCTTTGGGCGTTTTAGTAGATAGAGAAAAAGACTTTAAAGAAATGTCTATTGATTTTAATGACTTTAAAACGTTTTTAAAGGCGTTTTAAAGTAGGATGTTTCACATGAAACATGAACTGTGGAACATTGCCACGTTTTTCATGTTTCATGTGAAACTCCTTATTCTTTAAAACACTATCTCTCCTTTAGGTCTTTTGTAGTATAAAACTACACTTTTTGTTGTGCCGTTATTTTTGACTTTAAACATGTTCTCTTGATTTCGTGCCGTATTGAACAGCATTCTACTTTCGATATTTATCTTTTTTAAAGATGGAACGCCCATCACCTCTATGTAGTTATAGGTCTTTTCTATCTCAACTTCCTTTCCTAAATACTCATATTCCGTAGCCTTGTCATTAATAATTAATAGGAAATTCTCTTTAAAATATCGACCAATATACCTGTCCGCTTCCTTGTGTTCTTTCTCCGTTCCTAGCGCAAGTTTGATTTTATATTCCTTCTCAACTGCTTTTTCCAAATCATCTGTGTAGTAAGTACCTGTTATTTCAAGACTCTTATCTTGTTTATTATGTTCTATTGTCGTAGAGCTAAAGAAGTAATCGTGTTTGATATTAGAGCTATTTAAAATAGAAGAGACACTTAGTATAATTACGAATAGAATTGTTTTCATGAAGATTTATATTTTATAGATGTTTCATGTGAAACACTTTTATATAGTTATTAATTATCGTTAATAAAGCTTTTTAAATAATCAAATAACTAACGACATAAAAGATGCTAGTATCGTTACTTAAGTACGTTATAAAGTTTGTATTTTTATAACGTTAAAGATAAAATTAGATTTTATAGTATGAATAAATCAACAAAATAATGTCGGAATTTCAGATGTATTTAGGAATGGGAATGCGACATATTACAGATATTGCAGCTTACGATCATATTATATTTGTACTAGCATTATGCGGTATTTATAAACTAAATGATTGGAAAAAGGTTTTGATATTAGTAACTGCATTTACGATAGGTCATTCTATTACGCTAATTTTAGCAACACTAAATGTGATTTCATTTTCAAGGAATTTCATTGAAATTCTAATACCGATTACAATTATTATCACCGCATTATTTAATGTTATAGGATTTGAAAATAATCAATCAAAGGGTTCAAAAGCAAAATATGGATTGGCTTTGGTGTTTGGATTAATTCACGGAATGGGTTTTTCTAACTACTTGAAAATGACGTTGGAAAAAGGCGATAGTATATTTCAGCCATTATTAGCATTTAATATAGGTATTGAAATTGGTCAAATAGGAATTGTATTAATTATCCTGCTGCTTAGTTATTTAATGATAAATATATTTAGGGTAGGAGAGAAGGCGTGGACTATTTTTATTTCTGGAGTAGCCTTTGGTATTGCTTTAATGTTATTAGTCGAATTACTTTTGGAGTTGTCCTATCAATAGGTAATATTGAGTAAATAAAAAATAGAATATTAAAGATGAGTTTTTTTCTATACAGTACCTATCAGAAATGAAACGGTCTGACCTCTAACTTTTAAAAAACTAGAGTTATCAAATTTAATCATATAAAAGAATGAATGTGAAAAGATTATTGCTATTGAGTTTAAGTCTAATTTTTTGTACGACTATATGGGCGCAAAAAGAAAATTTAAATACGAACAAGTTTAAACAACTAGGTCAAGAATTACCTACACCTAATGTTTACCGTAATGCATCTGGTGCGCCAGGTCATGCATATTGGCAACAGAAAGCAGACTATGTAATTGACTTAGAACTGAACGATAAGGAACAGAAAATCTACGGAGAGGAAACGATTACTTATACTAATAATTCTCCTGAGGCTTTAGATTACCTTTGGTTGCAGTTGGATCAAAACATGAGAGCACAAGATTCTGATACTAAAAAAATCAGAGAAACGTCTATGTCAAGGCGTACTTTACAGCGAATGAACAATGACTTTGACGGAGGTTTCAAGATCGATCATGTAAAAGATGGAAACGGTAAAGCATTGACATACGTCATCAATAAAACGATGATGCGTATAAATTTACCTACTAAGTTGAAAGCAGGTGGTAAATTCTCTTTTAAAGTAAAATGGTGGTATAATATTAATAACACTAAAGAAATCGGTGGTCGTTCAGGTTATGAACCATTCAAAGATGGAAATAATGTTTATTGCATCGCTCAGTTCTTTCCTAGAATGTGTGCATACAATGAAGTAGAAGGTTGGCAAAACAAGCAATTTTTAGGAAGAGGTGAGTTTGCTTTAGTCTTTGGTGATTATAAAGTAAATATCACGGTTCCTGCGGATCATTTGGTTGCGGCATCTGGTGTGTTGCAAAATGCTAAATCTGTATTGAGTAAAGATCACAAGAGTCGATTAGATGAAGCTGCCAATGCTTATGAACATCCTGTTGTGATTGCTACATTAGAAGAAGCAGATGAGCGTTCTAAGAAAACGGAAGAATCTACAAAGAAGACTTGGACATTTCAAGCGGACAATGTTCGTGATTTTGCCTTTTCGTCTTCTCGTCGTTTTATCTGGGACGCAATGGCAGTCAAAATGGAAAGTGGCAAAAATGTAATGGCTATGTCCATGTATGTTAAAGAAGGTGATTGTTTGTGGAGTAAGTACTCAACAGAAGCAATTGCACATACATTGAAATGGTATTCTCATTATACTTTTGAATATCCTTATCCTGTGGCTTGGTCTATTGATGGAAGCATGGGAATGGAATATCCGATGATTTGTTTCAATTATGGACGTTGTGAAGATGATGGAACATACAGCGCACGTATGAAGTACGGACACATCGGTGTAATTATTCATGAAGTTGGACATAATTACTTTCCGATGATTGTGAATTCTGATGAGCGTCAATGGACTTGGATGGATGAAGGTTTGAATTCATTTTTGCAATATTTGGCGGAGCAACAATGGGAAGAGAATTATCCTTCTCGTCGTGGACCTGCATACAAGATTACTGATTATATGGGCGGAGACAAAAGCCGTATTTCTCCAATTATGACGAATTCAGAATCTATTTTCCAGTTTGGGAATAATGCTTACGGAAAACCTGCTACAGCTTTAAATATTTTACGTGAGACAATAATGGGAAGAGAGTTATTTGATTATGCATTCAAGATGTATTCTCAACGATGGATGTTTAAAAATCCAACTCCTGCTGATTTCTTTCGTACGATGGAAGATGCAAGTGGAACAGATTTAGATTGGTTTTGGAGAGGTTGGTTTTATACGACCGATCATGTTGATATCGCTTTGAATAATGTCAAATGGTATCAATTGGATACTCGTAATCCTGATGTTGAGAAACCATTCGCTCAAAAGCAATCAGAAGATAAACCAAAATATATCACAGATATTCGCAACGAAACGGCGATTGATAAAAGAGAAGTAGAAAACGATCCAACATTAGTTGATTTCTATACCTCTAATGATCCGTTTGAAGTGAATAACTTGGACAAGAAAGAATACAAGGAGTTTTACAAAAGATTGTCTGATAAAGAGAAAGCATTTTTAGATAAAGGTTATAATTTCTATGAAGTTTCTTTTGAAAATGTTGGCGGACTAGTAATGCCTTTGATTGTTCAGATGAATTACAAAGATGGAACAAACGAATTGCACCATATTCCTGCGGAAATTTGGAAAATGGACGGAGCTACTGTGAAGAAATTATTCATGACAGAAAAGGAAGTTCAAAGCATTACGCTTGATCCATTTGTTGAAACGGCTGATGTAGATACAGATAATAACTATTTCCCTCGTCAAACGCAGATGTCGAAGTTTGAAATGTACAAGGTGAAAAAATCTCGTGAAAATCCAATGCAACGAAATAATCGTGCTAAGAAAGAAGCGGGTAATTAAAGTAAAAAATAACTTTAGTTATTCTTGACCTTACTATACAAAAAGCTAGAAATACAAGATTGTATTTCTAGCTTTTTTATTTGTTTTAAAACAAACCTATATAAACGTGAAAAGCACAGTCAATTGACTGTGCTTTTCTATATCTATCTAATAAAAAGGAAGATGATTAGTGACCACCTTCTTCAGTACTTTCTTCAGTAGTTGCCTCTGTTGCAGTAGAATCCATTGCAGTAGAGTCAGCAGCTGTATCTTCAGCAGGAGCTTCAGTTGTGTCAACTGCATCTACTTCAGGAGCTTCAGTCTCAGCGTTACCACCACAAGAAACCATTGCAGAAACAAATAATAAAACCATTAATAAGTTGATTAACTTTTTCATAAATCGGGAGATTTTGTTTTGATTAAATAATAACATAGTTTAAAACTACACTGCAAGATAAAGCTTTTTTTTAATAAAAAAACATTTTTGAAAAAAATATAACAATATCACCATTTTTTTTCTAAAATGTACTTTTTAAATATACTTTAAGTTTTTATTAACTAAATCGTTAAGAGTTGCTAACGAATATACAAATAGATGACGAAACTAGATTCTTATCTTGACATATATATATAGTTTTAATGTCTAATGTCTTAGTATTATTGAATTATAGGATAAAATATTATTTTCTTTTAGTTTATCAATAATCTTTACGATATTCAGTCTATAGTATCATCATAGCGAAACTTAGCTAAAACCATAAGTATGAGTAAAAAAAGAAAACGCCTGATTTGGGCTACAAGTATTATTACATTGATAGGAGTAAGTTTTTATATATACAAAATGCTTTTCCCTGGAATGAATTTGACTCCTGTTCCAAATAATATAACAGATAAAGCAACGCTATCTAAAACGATAGATGAGTCGCAAGCAAGAAAGTATCCTTTGAAAGAGGCTTTTTTCGGTGATTTACATGTTCATACAGAGTTTTCGTTTGATGCTTATATTGGTGGAGCAATAGCTTCTCCTAGTGATGCGTACCGATTTGCCAAAGGTGAAGGATTAGAACTGTACGGACAAATGGTGAAGTTGAGAAGACCACTTGATTTTGCTGCTGTAACAGATCATTGCGAGTTTTTAGGTGAATTGTATAGTGTCATGAACGAAGACGCACCTGGACATAATGCTTTTTTAGCAAGGTATTTCAGGTCTGTTACACAGGATAGCGTAAAAGGAGTGAAGCTATTTAATCGTATTAGAAGTCTGCCAAAAGATAGAGAACGAACACATTTTAATTTCTTTGGAGGTTTTGAAACCACAAAGAAAGTTTGGGATATAACGCTTCAAGCAGCAGAAGAACATTATCAACCAGGAACATTTACTACTCTAGCTGGATATGAATGGTCAATGGTTAAAAATGATGGACACTTGCATCGTAATGTTCTTTTTAGAGATATGATCGTACCAGATTATCCAATTAGTGCGATTGAAGCTAATACTCCAGTAAAATTTTGGGAAGGTTTAGAAACCTTTACAAAAGAAGGTGCAACGGTTTTAGCGATCCCTCATAATTCAAATCTGTCGAAGGGTATGATGTTTGATGATAAGCAATTGGATGGAACGCCAATTGATAAAGCTTATGTAACAACTAGAAATAAATTCGAACCATTAGTGGAAATGTATCAAGTAAAGGGAAGTTCAGAAGTGCACGCTGAATTTTGGAAAAATGATGAATTTGCGGATTTGGAAAATGCCACTTTTCTTCCTGCACAAGAAAGCAACTATGTGCGTTATGCACTTAAGAAAGGTTTAGAATATGAAGATAAATTTGGTGTAAACCCATTCAAATATGGTCTAATTGGTAGTACGGATACCCATAACGGTACGCCAGGAAATACGGAAGAAAATGATGATTTTATTGGAAACCATACTAGAATAGATAAGAATGCAGCAAACAGAAGATACAGAGATTGGGTACTCACTGCTTCGGAGGCTGATTATGATACAAAAGTATATGAAGCGATCAATCCAGGTGGTTTGGTAGCTGTTTGGTCAGAAAGAAATACCAGAGGTGAAATTTGGGATGCGCTCAAGCGACGTGAAACTTATGCAACAAGTGGCGGACGCATCAAAGTACGATTATTTGGCGGTTATGATTTTAAAAATAGCTATTCCAATTATGAAACCATGGTCAAAGATGGCTATGAAAAAGGTGTTCCAATGGGAAGTGATTTAGCATCAGCCAATGGTAAACCTTCGTTTATAATTTGGGCTCAAAAAGATGCTGAAAGTGCAAATCTTGACCGAATCCAAGTGATTAAAGGTTGGTACAAAGATGGTGAATTACATGAAAAAATATACAACGTTGCATTATCGGATAATCGAAAAGTAAGTGCAAATGGCTCTGTATCAGCTACTGGCGCAGTTGTCAATATGGAAACTGGAGAATGGGATAAGTCAAAAGGCGCAGTAGAATTGCAAACTGTTTGGACGGATGAAGACTTTGACCCTGCCGCTAGATGTTTTTATTACTTGAGGGTTTTAGAATTACCAACTGCTCGATATACCTTGATGGACAAATTAAAATACAATATAAATTACCCAGAAGATGCGGTGATGACTGTTCAGGAACGTGCATGGTCTTCTCCTATTTGGTATTCGCCTAAATGATGGAGGATTGGAGAAATGGAATACCGCACTATTGTTAGAGAATATAAATTTTATTCCATTATTCCATTATTCCATTACCTGCCTGCCAAAGGCACGACAGGCAGGTTCCATTATTCCCAGTTGCCATATTTTTGTAAAAATAAACAAGCCAATATGAGGATTCTTCACATTGGCTTATTTATTGTGTTTTGTATTAACCAAAAAAAGACCGAGCAAGACAAATTATAAAAACGACAATTCGTTAATACTTAATACCCAGACAAGATGATTAATTTTAAAAAACTAAAGGCTATGAGATTACTAATGTGTTTCTTTCTGTTAACTGTTATGAACACACAATTAGGTGCTCAAAACTGTGCAGGTTGGGGCGATGGAATTGACAGCATAAAAGTCCATAGGTATTACGAAGTTTACCGAAACCAACTAGTAAAAAATGATTTCGATAGAATAGAATTCTTTTGGAGTCTAGTGTTTGAAAAAGCACCAGGCGCAACAAAGAATGTCTATTTAGATGGTGTTAAAATTTATAAGCACTTATATAGAAATGAAAATAATCCAAGTGTAAAGAAAAAGCATTTGAATAAAATTGTTGAAATATTTGATAGAAGAGCTAATTGTTATCCTCAGGATAAACCAAATATTTTATCAAGAAAGGCATTGGAACTAAAAAAATTGGATGCTGATTTAGAAATGCTTTATCAAGCTTTCACAATTGCACTCAAAGAAGGAGGAGACGAAATACCAAGTTTTGCCCTTGTTCCATGTGCAGAAGTTGTTACTCAATATTATTTGGAAGGTGGAATTTCAGGTACTGAAAAAGATAAAATTTATCATCAGATAGAGAAAGTATCCTCCATAAATATTCTAAACCAAAATGATAAATCTAATTATTATGCGGCTTGGGTAGTTACTAAAAAGACATTTAAAGAAGCGGGTATTATATCAAGTAATAATTATGACAAATTGGCTAACACTTCTACAGACTGTTACGCTATTACAAGAGATTACAAAGCAAAGGTTTCTAAAGAACCAGAGAATGAAAATTTAATGATAAAAGCATTAAATGAGTTAGGAGCTTTAGATTGTGAAGCGGCTTCAAAGTATAGAATTACTTTATTGGATATGCAAGAAGCTAGAATACGTAAGAAAATTGATGGAAGTTTAGCTTCTATCAAATCAGGGTCAATTATTGAAGCGGCTAATTACGCATACCAAAATGGAAACTTCATTAAGTCAATTGAATTGTATAATACAGCTATAGAAGAAGCAGGAGACGAATCGAAAAAAGCGACTTTGATTTATCAAACGGCTAAAATTTACTACGTGAAATTGAGTGATAAATTTATGGCAAAAAATAAATTGCTAGAAGTTTTAAAACTTGATCCCAATCACGGCAAGTCTTATTTACTGTTAGGTGACATTTATTATGCGGCAGCTAAAGAATGTTTCCCAACCGATCAGTTTGACCAAAAAATGGTGATTTATGCATCAATGGATAAATGGAAACAAGCAAAAAAAGTAGATGCTTCTCTGCAAGGTGTAGCTGATGACCGTATTGATAAATATTCACCATATTTGCCAAGTAAGTCAGAATTATTCTTGGCTAGAAGTCGTTTTAAAGGCAACAATTACAGAATTAGCTGTTGGATAAGGGAAAAGGTAAAAGTTAAGTTTTAAAAGAAGAAGTCAGAAGTCAAAGGTCAGATCGTTCATTTTGTTCACTGTCAGAAGTCAGATTAATAATATTATATTAATCGAAAGTATTTAAGTGAAGTTATTTATATCTCTTCACTAAAAACAAAAAGCGAGAATAGAAATTTTTCTATTCTCGCTTTTTATTGTTAATATCTGACAAAGAACGAAGTGAATAATCTCTCAGCGATACCGATAGTAATCAATAGCTCTGACTTCT
>CAZMEH010000369.1:0-2203 GCA_964564885.1 uncultured Saprospiraceae bacterium
CGATACAGGTTTTTAAAGTGATACTGTTTTTATTCATATTCATATTGCTAAAAATTTAAACATGATTATAAAGAGTCTGTTTCACTACAAAGTATAGCAACAAATATTTTCCAACTATATTCCTAAAAATAAAAAAGAGAGCCTAAAACATTGTTTTAAACTCTCTTTTTTTAAAAATCTAATTACATTAAAAAATACCACATGTATACTTTATTCCCATCTAAACTGCAAACCAACAGTATTAAATCTATTGCTTATCCGAAATTTGGTAGTGGGTTAAATCAGTTGATTGATTGTAGTTTATAATAAAAACCTCTTGATTATAAAGGCTTTGATCTTTAATTAGCTTACAATATCAACCGATTCGACCCACTATCCGAAATTTATATAAAAAACGTAATATCCAACAGTTTAGATCTGAAAAACCATGTCACAGTAAATTAGTTATCTCTTTTATTTAATCTCTAATAGGTAACATATTTGTCGCAAATAAAAATAAGAAAAAAACACAATATAAAATGCAAATATTACCAAAAACAAATGTGGTCAACATTTGGACACGAATATTCTACGAAAATCAGACGTTGAAATATGAGATTTCAATTCAATTAGAAAATGGTACAAGTAGTATATTCAGCGTTTTTATTAACTACGAAGAATACAGAACAGCATTAGCTGAATTGGTTAGAGCAAAAGATAACGGTAACTATGTTGACTTAGGAGCAAAAGTACAAAGCACATAAATCTATTTAAATTTGTTTTCTACCACTTTTTCCAATCCCATTTCTTTACCTTTTTCGAGCATAAACTTAAAAGCCTGTTCATAGTCATTTTCGATTTCACCATCTAAAATAGCTTCTCTTATCGCACCTTTAATAGTACCTACTGGCCTTGACGGCAGTATGTTAAAGGTTGCCATGATCATTTCTCCAGAAATTGGCGGCTGCCAGTTTCTAAGTTTATCTTTCTCTTCAACTTCAATTATTTTTAAGCGAAGTTTTTCGTAATTACTTAAATAACGGGCTACCTTTTTCTGATTTTTTGAAGTAATATCTGCTTCACACAATAACATCAAATCGTCAATGTCGTCGCCTGTGTCAAAAAGTAAACGGCGAACCGCAGCGTCTGTTATTGTTTCTTTTGTCAATGCAATCGGTCGGAGGTGCAAACGAACTAGTTTTTGGACATACTTCATTTTCATATCCATTGGCAAGCGCATATAACGAAAAATACGAGGGACAAACTTCGCTCCTAGTGCTTCGTGCCCATGAAATGTCCAACCAGCTTTTTGGTCAAAACGTTTCGTTGGCGGTTTTGCAATGTCGTGTAATATCGCTGACCAGCGCAGCCAAAGATCGCCTGTCTTTCGAGATAAATTATCTAAAACCTCTAATGTGTGGTAGAAATTATCTTTATGTCCGAGTCCATTTTGATATTCTACGCCATAAAGATTAGCCATTTCTGGAAAAATAATATGTAGTAAACCTGTATCAAATAATAACTTAAAACCAATAGAAGGCTTTGGAGAAAGAATAATTTTATTTAATTCCGTCGTAATACGTTCTTTAGAAACGATTTTTATTCGATGGCGATTCTTGCTAATACTCGCTAAAGTTTGCGGTTCAATCTCAAAATTGAGTTGAGTCGCAAAGCGAATAGCACGCATCATCCGAAGCGGATCATCCGAAAAAGTCTTACTAGGCTCTAAAGGTGTTTGAATTTTTCGCACTTCTAAATGACTCAAACCATTAAAAGAATCAATAATTCTTCCAAAATCATCTTCATTTAAAGAAACCGCAAGCGCATTAATCGTGAAATCTCTACGATTTTGATCATCTATTAATGAACCATCCTCTACCGTTGGCTTCCGTGAATCCGAGCGATAAGACTCTTTTCTAGCACCAACAAATTCGATTTCTAAATCGCCATGCTTGAGCATCGCCGTACCAAACCGTTGATAAACCGTCACTCTTGGTCTTGGAGAAAGCTTTGTAGCCAGGCGTTTCGCCAGTTTAATACCGCTACCAACACAAACTATATCCAGATCCTTTGAAGGTCGAGCTAATAATCTATCCCTGACATATCCGCCAACTACATAGGTTGGATAGTCCAACTCTTTTGCAGTATTTTTCAACAACTCAAATATATTCCGTTCGTCATCTCTGATTTGAAAAAGCATAACCTTGTTTAGTGTTTTTAAGAA
>CAZMEH010000370.1:0-2668 GCA_964564885.1 uncultured Saprospiraceae bacterium
GACCGACACCATTTTCAAAAGCAACATGAATACCAGGATATGATTTTCCTTCAAAATGAAGGGTGTCCGCTTCTGTATAAATAATGCCATCATCTGCCAAAACAAACGGCATTGCATAAAAATAGAACATCAAATTGTGATAAAAAGCGGCATTTCCTTCATAAGAAGTATCTGCATCAACCCAAATATTTGTTCCATCGTTTCCTAAAACAAAGTTTGAACCTTCTACCCTATCCCGTCTATTTTGTAAATCAATCTGATGTTTTTCATTGCCTTTTTCTTTTACAATTTCAAATGTCAAAGCATTCATTTCATTCCAATGTTCAATGCCACCATGCTTAGTGAAAATTTTCTGCAAGGCTTCTGGATAATTTGCAGAATCTACCTTTTCTGAGTCGTTTTGCTGACAAGCCGTTAATAGAATGACAGAAAGCAAGGCTAAAAGACTAAGTTTTTTCATATTTTATTTTTTATAAAGTTATATAAAACTAATATTTAGGGAATAGAAAAACATCATAACTCAAAAAATAGAGTGCTGAAAACAATAAAATGCAAATCGTTTATTTAAATAAAAAAAGTTCTCTTTATCTTTATAAATTAAATCAATTAGCTACAAAATTACATATTTGAAACGTAACCATATAAAAATCAAAACGTGATGAAAAAGAATCATTTATTAACTTTAATCTTCCTTCTCAGTGTTTTTGTTTTAAACGCCCAAACCACTAAAAAGGTATTATTTTTAGGCAATAGCTATACTTATTACTTTGATATGCCTGTCATTGTCGAACAATTGGCGCTCTCTAATGGAGACACTTTAATTCACGACAAAAATACGCCTGGCGGTCATAAGCTCATTGAACATGCAACTAATGCCATTTCGCTGAATAAAATACAAAGCAATAATTGGGATCATGTTGTTTTACAAGACCATAGTCTAAGACCTGCGTATTATCCTTTAGAACATTATAATGGTGCAGAACAATTATTACAGCTTATCAATTCAAATGGAACTTGCTTGAATAAAGCCATTTTTTATATGACATGGGGCAGAGAAAGCAGCTCTAATTATCCATATTATACGCATCAACAACTAACTACGGATGGATATAATGCTACCGCAAATATATTTGATACAGAAGTATCTCCTGTTGGCGTAGCTTGGAAAAAAGTACGTGACGACGGCGATCCAGTAGACTTATATGACACAGATGGTAGTCATCAAAGTTACGCTGGTAGTTATTTATCAGCTTGCGTTTTTTACGCTACTATTTTTGACAAATCTCCCGTTGGCCTGTCTTATACCGGTTCTCTTTCTGCGTCAGATGCTGCTTACTTGCAACAAAAAGCCTTTGAAGCGTACAATGAATATGTCGCTTTAGGATTAATTCACACAGGAGCTTCTCCAGATACTGCAACTGACGTATATCGCGCTAAATTAAACAACACACAGCCGCAATTAAATAACTTGATTGCAAATGATTCATTAAACACAACATTTGATTTCACTTACACTGGATTTTCTACACAAACCAATATAAATACGACTTTGGAATATGTCATTAGTCAAAATGGTGCGCCCGTAACGAACGGTTCAGCTCCTATCTCAATGACTGTTTCATCAAATCAATGCATAAATCAAACAGCTACTTATCCTTTAAATATGGATTTAATGAATGTCGCAGATGGAACATTCAATTTAGACATATCGTTAAATGGTCATTTGATTGCGGTTTACACCTTGTCAAAGTCAGCAACGATATTTTCTTTAGCGGGAACATCTTGGAAATTAGCACCGATTGCAGAGGCATTAGCCGTTGGTCCAACCTTAGGTGATTTCTCTTGGTGGTCTAATACTACGGCTGATGTAACTACCAGAGCTTGTTTGTTTGATGACCAATATATTTTTGATGCAAATGGTACATTTAGAAATGTATTGGATGGAAATACTTGGCTAGAAGCTTGGCAAGGCGTAACAGCCGATGGTTGTGGCACTCCAGTTTCTCCTCACGATGGCATGGTTCAAGCGGCTTGGTCTTATGATGCAAATACTGGAACGATTACCATTACAGGCACTGGCGCATACTTAGGTCTTCCAAAAGTTCATAATAGCGGAGAATTAACTGCGCCAAATAATGCGGTCAATTCCATTACTTACCCAGTTGTATTCAATGGCAATAGCATGATTGTTGATATTGATTTCGGTGGAGGTTTTTGGCATTTTGTTTTTGAAGGAATAACTACTTCTACCAATAATCAGATTGAAGAGGTGAATCTATTTAGCTTCTTTCCTAATCCAGCAAGTACTCAGATTCAAATTCAATCAGAAGAGCAAATTGACGAATTAACCATTTATGATATGACAGGTGAAATCTTATTAACTAAGCAAATGCTTTCTTTGAATGAAACAATAGATATTTCTAATTTGAGCAAAGGATTGTATCTTTTACAGGCTCGTATTGGCAATCAAGTTTCTGTGAAAAAATTATCAGTTCACTAACTTTAAATATTTAAAAGGATAGTATATTTGGAAATCTACAAGTTTGAATATATTTTATCTCATACTACTATACATTCTTAAAAAATCGAGATAAAGATACGTTTACTAAACTTTTAAAGTTTAGTAAACGTATCTTTATCTCGATTTTTTAAGAATGTATAGTAGTAT
>CAZMEH010000371.1:0-3964 GCA_964564885.1 uncultured Saprospiraceae bacterium
GGTAATAAAACTATTTTTGAAAATTACTATTATATCTGATAGAATGCTAAAAAGGTATAGAACTTGTTTAAGAACAATCAATAGTTATGATTAATATATTTTGGTTTCGTAGAGATTTACGTTTAGAAGATAATGCAGGATTGTATCACGCTTTGAAAAGTGGGCAACCTGTTTTACCGTTATTTATTTTTGATGAAAATATTCTAGAAGATTTGCAAGATAGAACGGATGCGAGGGTTAGTTTTATTCATCAAACAATCAGTGAATTGCACCAGCAATTAGAAAAACTAGGTAGTTCTATTATTGTAAAATATGGAAAGCCAGAAGAAGTCTGGAAAGATTTAATTCAAGAATATAACATCGAAAAAGTCTTTACTAATCGGGATTACGAACCATATGGAAAGGAACGAGATACGGAAATCAAATCTTTTTTGGCAACAAATAAAATTGAATTCCATGGTTTTAAAGATCAAATTGTATTTGAAGCAAGCGAGGTTTTAAAAAAAGACGGAACGCCTTACATGGTTTTTTCGCCATATGCTCGAAAATGGCGTGCAAGGTTGGAAACGAAAATGGTTACTGACGAAAATGGGCAAACATATTCTTATTATTTTCAATCTTATCCAAACGAAAAATATTCTGAAAACTACTATAAAACAGCGCCATTACCGTTGATTGAATTATCAGCAATGAACTTTGAGCCATCTTCGATTCCTATTCCGTCAAAAGTCGTAGCGCAAGGTATTATTAGAAAATACGACGAAACTCGAAATTTCCCTGGAAACGAAAAGAGTACGTCAAAACTCGGTATTCATTTCAGATTCGGAACAATCAGTATTCGAGAAAAAGCCAGAAAAGCACAACCTCTAAATGACACTTACCTGAGTGAACTCATTTGGCGAGATTTCTATTCTATGATTTTACATAGTTTTCCTCACGTGGTTCAAAATGCCTTTCGAGCGAAATACGATAGAATCCCGTGGAGAGAAAGTGAATCCGATTTAGAAAAATGGAAAAAAGGCAAAACTGGCTATCCAATTGTTGATGCAGGAATGCGAGAATTGAATGCCACAGGTTATATGCACAATCGAGTGCGCATGCTTACAGCGAGTTTTTTGACAAAGCATTTATTGCTGAATTGGAGATTGGGCGAAGCTTATTTTGCAGAAAAATTATTGGATTTTGACTTGGCAAGTAATAGCGGCGGTTGGCAATGGGCATCGGGAAGCGGAACAGATGCAGCGCCATATTTTAGGATTTTCAATCCAACTAGTCAAATGAAGAAATTCGATAAAGACTTAAAATATATCAAGAAATGGATACCAGAATATGAAACTTCAAGATATCCCGAGCCAATGGTTGAACACAAATTTGCCAGAGAAAGATGTTTAACAACTTATAAAGCGGCGTTGAGTCAAGAATCGTAATTTATTGTAAAATAGGTTGAGGTCTTTATTTTGTCAGCAATTCCTAATTTGGAATTCTTATATCTGTTGCTACGTAGTTTTTGTCGAAAAATCATTGGCTTTAGCTAAACGCTGTATTATGTTGGGCTAAAGCTTATTCCTAAGCTTGCATTTCAGAACAAATAATAAAACAGACTAAATTCCTAATCAATGAAAAACTCAATGATAATAATACTGCTTTTCTTGGCAGTAAACGTAGTCAATGGACAAGAGAAAGATACTCGACTAGATGGACTTGAAGAAGAAATCGAGCAACTTATCAAAACCTATAATGCCATTGGATTGTCTGTTATCGTGGTAGAAAATGATAAAACGGTTTATTCTCAAGGGTTTGGCTATCGAAATTTGGAGAAGAAACTACCTGTAACTGAAAATACGAGTTTCCATATCGCTTCAATGACTAAAGCATTTACCGCTTCGCTTTTAGGCATTTTAGAAGGTGAAGGTCGTGTTTCATTAACTCAAAAACCATCATTTTACATTCCAAAATTCCAGTTTTATAATAATGAAATGGATAATTTAATCACCATTGAAAGTTTATTATCTCACAAAAGTGGATTAGGTAGCTTAGATGGTTCATTGGTTCTTTTTGGTGAAAACAATCGATTGAAGTCGCTTGCAAAGCTAAAATACTTAAAACCTAATGGAAAAATTAATGATAGTTGGCTATACAGCAACGTTGGCTACACGATAGTAGGAACAGTTGCAGAGCAAGTGACTAGTAAAAGTTGGGATGAAAATATTGAAGAGAAAATATTTCGTCCATTGAATATGAATAATTCGTTTACGAGTTTAGAAAAAATGAAAAGTAGCAACAATTATTCGTTAGGCTACGGTGTGTCAGCTGGTAAAGTGCAAAATGTTTCATTTGAAAAATACTATGATTACAGTCCAGCAGGTGCAATTAAAAGTTCTTCAAAAGACATCGGTAATTGGATGAGAACTTGGTTAAATGATGGTTCTTTCAATGGTAAAAATGTGTTGCCAAAGGATTATGTGTATAGTGCGACTTCTATTCAAAATATAAGAGATGGAGGAGATTCAAAAGGAACTTTCTTGTTTGGTGACGGGTTTGGTTGGCGAATGGAATCCCGAAATGGTCATTATAAGGTTCATCACGGAGGAAATACATCTGGATTTAGTTCGATCGCTACGTTGTATCCTTTTAGTAATTTAGGTATTGCCATTTTATGCAATCAACAAAACTCGACCCTGCCTTACCTGATTCTTGATTTAATTACGAATAGAATGTTGGAATTGCCAAGAAATGCAATCAGTGATTATCCACTTATTATCAGTGATATTTATACAGATGATAATAAAATAAAAGGATTGAACGAAGAGAAAAAGCCAACAAATGAGTTAACTAACTTTTGTGGTAAATATTTTCATAAAGGCTATGGAACATTGGAAATAGTGAAAAAGGATAATTCGTTATTTGTTGTTTATCCTAATTTTACTTACCGATTGGAACATTTGTATTACAATACTTTCAAAATGAAGTTAGATGAAGGTGATGCACAAATATTAAATCCAGATTTTTTTGAATTAAATTTTCATCAAAATAATGAAGGAAAGATTGGTTCTATAAAAATTAATTTACAGTATGAGCCAGTAGAATTTATAAAAGAAACGGATAAGTAGAAATTTTTTTTGATGAAAAATAAAATCGGCTGCCACAATGAATTGTAGCAGCTGATTTTATTTTTAATATAGAAAAAACCCTATGATTCTTTTTTCAAAACCACACCATCAGCCATGAATTTCAATTCAGACTTAGGTTCTGTGATTTTATTAATTTCTTCGTCGGTTTTCCCTGCATCTTCAGCATAGTGACGCAATTCGTCAACAGAAGTTGTTTCTGTATAAGCGTTCCCTTGCATAATGACCGTTTTACCAGAACAATCCAAAGGCATAAAGAAACCGTAATCTTTAAACTTAACCATCATTGTCTGCTTAGTCGCATCATCAGAAACAACAGTCATCCAACAACCTTTTACTTGACAAACAGCTTTTACTGTTCCTTCAACTTGAACATTGTCCAATTTTTCAGCAGTTTCCAGCTTCGTCAATAACTCGTCATAAGTCATTACAGACTTTTTAACAACTACTTCTCCGCCAAATGCGTCACCTTGTACCTTTAGAGATGGTGTACAAGAACTTGCTAAAATTAGAACTACAATAAATGTTAACATCTTTTTCATAGTGAAAATCGTTTTTTTTGAATTTGAATAGTATAAAAATAATGTTTTATCTCAAATAACTGATGATTATAAAATTATTTAACATTTGAATTATTCAGGTATTTCATTTCAACTTATTCACCAAATCATGACCCGTGAGGTCATGTGAACTCTAATGACTGTATACGTCACGGTCAGAAACGAAAAAACTAGCCCTAATGAACTGCTGTGCTCCGTATGAGGATATGAGAAATGGCATAATGAACAATACAATTCATAACACTAGCGGTTATGGAGTTGGTGTCACTGAATTCA
>CAZMEH010000372.1:0-9998 GCA_964564885.1 uncultured Saprospiraceae bacterium
TATCTACTTAAATTATTGATTATCAATTAATTAAAAATAATTCTTTTTTTTAATTGAAAAAATGAAAACTTTTTTTAAAAAAAAATGCAACTGGTGTGTAACTTTCTTACAAGTTTTCATTATATATGTGTTGAATATCAATAATCTATTTATAGAGTTTATATTTAACAGTTTTCAAGATGGGTATTCTTATTCAAAAAACATACTTCAAGACCTAAAAAAGCAGTATTAAAATAGTATAAAGTATAATACCTTTTAATTATTTAAAACAGGTATTTTATCATTACAAATTTTCAATGTGCTGACTTAAAACTGAAGATGAAAAAACTCTTGAATAGGAGAGAATTTAAATTATATTAATCAACTTACTAAAAGTTAACGTAACAATGGGTTTCTTACATTCAAAAGCATTCAAGTACATTAAGAACTTGATTATCGGTGTTGGTGCATCAGTTGTATTGGTTGGTGCCTTATACAAAATTATGTCTTGGCCAGGTGCCGATTTCATGTTAACAATTGGTCTTCTCGTAGAGGCTGGTTTATTCTTAATGCTAGGTCTTCTAGGACCTGAGAAAGATTACTACTGGGAAAAACTTTACCCTGAATTAGACGTTCATGGTGGTAAAGTAGAAGGTGGTATGCTTGCTAGTGGCAGCGGTGGAAGTGTTGAGGTTGACACCAAAATAATGGAAGGTCAATTAGGCGGAATGCTTAATCACTTAGAAACAATGTCTGGTAGCATGTCTTCTTTGAAAGCATTACAAAATGCAGATTTTTCTGGAGCAAGCGAGCAAATCAACATGTTGAGCAAGTTTTATGCAGGTGTTAACGAAGCAATGGCTAACATTAACGATTCTGTAGAAGACACACGTATCTACAAAGAGCAATTAGGTTCTTTGAATAAAAACTTAGCTACTACAAATGACACGATGAAGTCAATGTCTGCTATCTATTCTACATTGAATGAGTCTGCTGAAAACTTGAAAGACTCTGTAGAAGATACACGTCAATACAAGGAACAATTACAGTCATTGAACAAGAACTTAGGTTCTTTGAACTCTGTATACGGAAATATCTTATCTGCTATGAATCCGGGTAGATAGTACTTTAATTGTACAATTAACAATGTACAATTAAGCTATCAGTAGCTTTTGGCTACCATTTAAATGTGGTTAATGATTAACCATTAGATTATTGATAAATGGTTTTTAACCAATCATCAATAACTAGTAATCAATCATCAAATCACAAAAAGACAATAAATTTTTTAACTTTTTTAATTAAAAAGCTATGTCAATTCCTAAAGAGCCCCGGCAGCTAATGATTAATTTAATGTATCTGGTTTTGACAGCCATGTTAGCATTAAATGTTTCTGCTGAGGTAATCAACGCATTCTTCAAGATCGACAAAGGTTTGAAAAAAACCAACGAGATTGTAACGAAGGCAAATGACGGTGTTATTAGAGGTATGGAAGCCGCAGTTGAAAAACGTCCTGATGATAAACCATTAGTTCAGTTTGCAAAAGACGCACAAGTTATTACAGCTGAATTCTACAATTATGTAGGAAATCTAAAGGCTGAAATAGAAGAACTTGCAGGCGGCGTATTTTATCCAATAGGTAAAAAACCAGCTGATGCAACGGGTGCTGAAACAGATGATGCTTCTAAGTGGGGCAAGCCTGTAAAGTATAAAAATAAAGACGTTCCACAACGATTTTTTGTAGATGGTAATGATGGTACTGTTGGGACAGAAGGAGCTTATGAACCTAACGGTCCGTTGCTTAAAGCACAAGTCTTAGCAACTAAGAAGAAATTAGAGGATCTGTTGAAAAAAGCAGGAGCTTCTAATAAAACTATTACTGATAAAGAAATAGAAGATCTTGTTAGTAAGCTATCATTGTCTATCGACGAAGAAGGACCAAAGTCAGCAGATAAAAGCTGGTCAGACTACAACTTCGGTCATATGCCTGTAGCGGCAATTTATCCAATGATAACTAAGTTTCAGAGTGATGCAAAGAACTCCGAAGCAGCAATTATTAACTTTTTAGCTAAAAAAATTGGTGGTACGGTTATAGAATTTGACCAATTCCAACCAGTTGCTTCTGCTGAAAAAGGGTATGTTATCTCTGGTGATAAATTCAATGCTGAAATCTTCTTGAGTGCTTCTTCTAAGCAAGCAAAGTACTCTGTAAGTGTAAACGGTAGATCTCTAGCTGTTACAGATGGTGTTGCTAAGTATCAAACTAGTACAAGTAAAACAGGTGAGCAATCTTATAAAGTAGCTATCTCTCTAACGAATCCATTTACTGGAAAGACTGATAGATTCGATAAGACATTCAAATATGAAGTAGGTCGTCGTTCTGTAACGGTTTCTGCGGATAAAATGAATGTATTCTATGTCGGTGTTACCAATCCAGTTTCTGTCGTAGCAGCAGGTGTATCTTCTAATCAATTGAAGGTTAACTGTACCGGTGGTGGATGTAATATGACTAAGAAGAGCAATGGTAAATACAATATCAAAGTATCTAAACCAGGCGCTACTGCGACTATCACTGTATCAGGTGGCGGTTTGAAAGCAACTAAGTTTGAATACAGAGTGAAGCGTATTCCTGATCCGATTGCAATTGTAGGTGGTGGACCAACTAAACGTGGTGGTACAATGCCAGCAGGGACTTTCAGAGGTCAAAAAGGTGTTGCTGCTATTCTTGAAAGTTTTGATTTTGAGGCTAGGTGTAATCTTCAAAGTTTTGAATTGACTCGTCAAGCAAAACGTGCGGATGCAGTTACTGAAAAACAAAATGGTGGTACTTATCGTGGTAGAGTTGCAACTTTAGTTGGTATGGCTAAATCTGGTGATACTTTCTACATCGATAATATCAAAGCTAGATGTCCAGGTGATAATGCAGGTCGTAATATTGGTAGTTTAGTATTTAAAATTAAATAATTAACTACTTTTCGACTTAACAATAACGGCTATTGAGCATTGCTCAATAGCCGTTTGTTTTTAAAATCTGTTGTTAGTGCGTCGCAGCGACTAACAATCAGTTTTTTAAAAAAGATGAAGCAATAGTCGCAAAATGAACGGTCAGTATGCATCAATAAAAGACAAGATCTTTTTGTCGCCAATGTTGCATAAAAACTGTAGCCCATTCGTTGTCTGCTGTTTACAGTCTCTCAGATTATTATTCTCTAAAAAAATATACTACTTTTATACTTTACTTAGAAAACTATCGTTTTTATATTTGTCTGTAACTCTATTGATTTATAGTGCCATTTAAATCGATAGATAGATTCTCTAAGAAGTGTTTAAAAAATTAAAATAGTAAAAAATTGATTTTTAGACAATACTAAAGATGAGAAACTGATTAATATTCTAAAATAATTTTGCTTAAATCCAAAGCTGATGAAGGTTAATTTGAAGTTTGTATTTTTGGGCTTAATCGCTTGTATGTTGCTTTCTGCAACTGCAATGTTTGCACAGCCAGACCCGAAACCAACAAAGACTGAAGCTAGTGACCCAGATGATGCGGATACGCCATTGGATGGAGTCTATGAAAGAACTACAATTGAGGAAAAACGCATTTTACCTTATGATCATATTCGTGAAGCGGATGTTTTCTGGGAAAAACGTATTTGGAGAGTAATTGATGTTCGTGAGAAAATCAACAAGCCGTTTACTAATCCTGAAATGCCTTTCATTCAGATTTTGATGCAGGCTGCACAAGAAGGAAGTGTTACAGTATATAGTGTACTAGATGACAAATTCAAAAACCCATTGACGGTTGATGAAGCTTCTTCTATCGGTGCATCTGTTGATACGATTATTACTTTTGACCCTGAAACTTTCAAGGAAGAAGAGAAAATCGTTCGTAATGAATTGAACTGGGCAGACGTAAAACGTTATCGTATAAAAGAGGTTTGGTTCTTCGATGAAGAGACTTCTACTATGCAAGTTCGTATCTTAGGTATTGCACCTTTGAGAGAAGTGTATGATGATAATGATAACTTTAGATATGAACAACCACTATTTTGGGTGTACTATCCAGAATTACGTGAAGTGATTGCAAGAGAACCAGCTTTCAATCCTTTCAATGATGCTGTTCGTATGAGTTGGGAAGATATTTTTGAAATGCGCTATTTTTCTAGCTACATTTTCAAAGAGTCTAACGTTTACGATCGTCGTATTCAAGATTATAAAACAAATATGGATATTTTGCTTGAAGCAGAAAAAATCAAAGAATCAATCTTTGGATTCGAGCATGACCTTTGGTCGTACTAAATCGTTTGCACGCAGTAATATTTTATTGCAGATTGATTTTATCCAAATTTGAAAGCCTATCCATTCTATTTAGAATGGATAGGCTTTTTCTATTTTTATCAATAAAAAAAGTCAATAAGCGGGTTTTAAGTGAGCGGACAGAAGTCAGACCGTCCCGAGTACTCGGGACTGAGAGAAGTCAGACAAAATATATGCTGACTATCAATTGTTTACAAAACAAAGCAATAGATGAAAACCTTAGCCCAGGGACTTAAACAGATAGATAAATCCACAATCTAGAATTTATAAAACCGTAATTTATCTGCCCGATTAGTATTCTGATTTTTATTAAAAAAAACATTTTAAACTTGTATCTTTTCTGTATCTCTCCGTTATAAATTCAAACAACTTAAAGAAATATAATTGCCTGTAAATTAATATGTTAGCTAACATAAACAGACTTTTATTGCCCTAATTGAACATTTTATTTGAAATTTAGAAAACAAGAATAATTGCTTTAAAATTTTCAAAATTTCAAATGATTTTAATTCATTTAAAATAAAGAAATCATGAAATCGTATTGGAGTTTGTTAATACTATGTCTGCTAGCTACATCTACATTTGGACAATTAAGAGAAGCTAGCGATTTGGAAAGTGTGCCACGAGATGGTATTTATAATAAATCGACTGTTGCGTCTAAACAAATGTTAACATATGATCATTTGCGTGAAGCAGATGTATTTTGGGAAAAACGAGTTTGGCGTGTCATTGATGTTCGAGAAAAAATGAACAAGCATTTTACTTATCCTAATGCACCTTTTATTAAAGTATTATTAGATGCAGCAACGAAAGGAGATATTTCAGTTTACAGCGCAATGGACGATAAGTTTTCTTATAAACTAGCAGATGGTGAAGCGGCTAATATTGGCGTGACGATTGATACTATCATCATACTTGACCCGATAACGCTTAGAGAAACAGAGAAAATTGTTCGCAATGAATTGAACTGGGAAGATGTCAAACGATTTAGAATTAAAGAAGTTTGGTACATCGACGAGGAAACTTCTACGATGAAAGTTCGAATTATAGGAATTGCGCCTTTGGTAGAAGTAAGAGATGATAATGATGATTTTAGATATGAGCAGCCATTATTTTGGTTGTATTACCCAGAATTGCGTACCGTTTTGAATAATAAAGAGGTCGTCAATCCTGTGAATGATGCTAATCCGATGAGTTGGGACAATATTTTTGAAATGCGTTATTTTTCTAGTTATGTGTACAAAGAGAGTAATGTTCAAGATAGAAGATTGCAAGATCATAAAACGGGTCTGGATATTTTATTAGAAGCCAAAAAAGTAGAAAAAGCGATTTTTGAATTTGAAGAAGATATTTGGTCGAAATAAAAAAATGGAATGGTGGAGGATTGGAGGGTTGGAATGATGGAATGCGTGTGGCGATAACTCGCCAACGAAGTAGTGGAATAAGATTTTGTGTAACAAAACTGTTTAAAGTATTAATGCAAAATCCTAATCCTCCAACCTTCCAACAAAAAATCCCTTATAAACATGCAACGTAAAGCAATTGGTAACTTTCGAGTTACTGATTGCTTATTCGTGTTTTGCATGAATAAAAATACCCAATTTGAAACCCTGTTACGTAATACTGAAAATAATATTTTCTGTAAGTAACTACACCCGAATGGCTTTGCCATTTGGGTTCTTTTTCTGCTTTGGAGTGGAGGAAGAATTTTAATAGTCGAAACATTTGTCTATATTGAATTGTTTCTTTGTCGAACTGTTTTAATTCAAGGAAAAATGATAGCTAAGGATTTAATATCGTACAATGTACCGCCTTTAAAGACAACAGACACTGGTGATAAAGCACTTCAATGGATGAGTGACTTTTACGTCCGTCATTTGCCTATTGTAGAGAACAATCAATTTGTAGGTTTGATTGGCGAAGATGATATTATGGATTTGAGTAATCCAGAACTTCCTATCAAAGCGCATCAATTATCACTTCAACGTCCTTTTGTCAATGGAGAAGAACACATCTACGAAACGATTAAGATTTTTGTAAACCTTCAATTGTCTGTTTTACCAGTTATAGATTTGGATAACAATTATCTAGGAATCATTACGCCAGATAGCTTACTAACTTACTTTGCACAGTCTGCATCACTTCAACAAGCAGGAGGAATTTTAATAATAGAGGTCAATGTACGTGATTATGCGATGAGCGAGATTGCAAGAATAGTAGAATCGGAAGGCGCTTCTATATTGAGTTCGTTTGTTACTTCTCGCCTCGATGCAACTAAGGTTGAAATTACCTTGAAAATAAATCGCCAGAACCTTAACGCAATTATTGGAACATTTCAACGATATAGCTATACAATCAAAGCATCTTTTCAAGAAAATGAATATTCTCAAAACTTAAAAGAGCGATATGATTCTTTAATGAGTTATTTAAATGTATAATTCAAATTACGATTTTAGCTCGTCTGATGGCAAATGGGAATTATGATTTTAAATTATAAATGATTTTCATCAATTGTGTTTCTCTAAAAATCGCCATTTTCTTAAAAACTTATTACCTTTACGTCTGTTATTAATGATGAAGACACTATTTGATGAAAATCAAATAATTAAATAATGGATAATAATAAATAGCGCTGTAATCACGGCTTTACAATGTCATAAATGACCAATTGTAAACTTGATACAAGTAGCTAATTAGCTATAACCTGTTTTCATTAGAATTATTAAATCAATCTAAAATATCCTTTAAAATGGCTTTCAAATTACCAGCATTACCATATGCAGAAAACGCTTTAGAGCCTCATATCGATGCTAGAACAATGGGCATTCATTACGGAAAGCACCATGCAGGTTATACTAAAAAAATAAATGCTGCTATCGAAGGAACTGACCTTGACGACAAAAGTATAGAAGAAATCTTAGCTGGCGCATCTGGACATTCAGCAGGCGTACGTAATAACGGCGGTGGTTTCTACAATCACAGTTTGTTTTGGTCTGTAATGGGCGCAAATAAAGGTGGTGAACCAACTGGTGATTTAGCAGCAGCTATCACTAGTACATTTGGTTCATTCGAAGCATTCAAAGCTTCATTTAGCAAAGCATCTGCTACTCGTTTCGGTTCAGGCTGGGGCTGGTTAGTTGTTACTGCTGATGGTGAATTGGCCGTTACTTCTTCACCAAACCAAGACAATCCATTGATGGATGTTGACACGGTTGCTGTAAAAGGTACACCAATCTTAGGTTTAGATGTTTGGGAACACGCTTACTACTTAAACTATCAGAACAGACGTCCTGATTATGTTGGTGCGTTTTTCAACGTTATCAACTGGGATGCAGTATCAGCACGTTACACAGCGGCGAAAGGATAACATCCTTTTAATCTTCAATGTGAAATTGAAATAAAAAACCCTTTCAAGAATTTTCTTGAAAGGGTTTTTTGTATAACAGAGAAAGTCATCAGACGAATTTTTGATAAACATTATGCTTTAAAATTTCAGCTAATCAATAATACACTTTATTCGTCTGATGACTGGTTATGAATACAAAAGCGTTAGCGTTCTGACTTCTGACCTCTTAATAAGAAGGCATTTTAAAACGCATTGGTAAATAAAATTGCACCATTACTTTTTCTCCATCTTGCTGTCCTGGCGTCCAAACTATATTATCATCATTCATTTTATGTAATACTCGTACCAGTTCATTTGCATAGCCACCTTCTGTGTTTTTAATTATTTTTGTATTAATAATCTGTCCATCTTTACTAACGACAAATTCCACAATTGCAAGGTCTGTTAGGTTATTATCTCCCGTAGTGTCAGGATAGTGAATGTTTTGCTTCATATATTTTATTAGCTCAGCATCAGTACAACTCTTCCGTTCCTCATTACTTGAAAGTGTATGACAACTGGGCAAAACAGGCATTTCATCAACAACTCTATAAACTTTTGACGTATTAACTTGTGCATTCAAGTTTGAATTGGTGAAAATGATAATTGAAAAGAACATAAAAACAATAAAGTGTTTCATTACATTTTTTTTTGAAATAAGAAATTGTGGTGTTTTAAATGCTAATGCAAAAGTAAGTAACTATTGAGACGTTATTATTGCGCTGTTGATACTTATTATTTATATACTGTTTTAATTATTATGATAAAAATTGAATGGCTTTCATTGGGCTAGTGTTTTAAAGTGTCTGAATATTATTATTGATGCAGTTTTTTATAAAAAAGGTGTGAAAGTAGGCGAATTGCATGCCATTCGCCTACAAGCATTTTAAATTTGATATAAATTATGGCGATAATATTCACTTTTCTTACCTTTGCAGAACTTTTTTAATTAAATGATACTTAGTTAGTCGTTAAAAGTAATTAAGCAATGTTTACTAAACTTCTAAAGTTTAGTAAACATAACTTTCTTATAAGTACTAAAGTAAAAATAACTTAACAGATACATTTATCCCTTTACGGTTTTCGTAACTGAGAATATATATTCTCAGTTACAGTTTGACGAAAAAGATAAAAACTCAATTGTCAAGTTATTTCTGCATGACTACTTAGTAACGAATAATCACCGAGGTATCGGGACAAGTCAACATAAAAATCAATAGAATGTACAGGACGCATAATTGCGGAGAATTACGCATGGAACACGTTGGGCAGACAATTACGCTTAGCGGATGGGTACAGAAAGGTCGTGACAAAGGTTTTATGATGTGGATTGATTTGCGTGACCGTTACGGAATCACGCAATTGTTGTTCAATGAAGAACAGACAGACAAAGTACTTTTTGAAAAAGCACGCTCATTAGGTCGTGAATTTGTGATAAAAGTAACTGGTGAAGTCATCGAACGTCAATCAAAAAATCCAAACCTTTCAACTGGTAATATCGAGATTATGGTATCCGAATTGGATATTTTAAATCCATCGAAATTACCTCCATTTACAATCGAAGATGAGACGGATGGTGGTGATGATTTACGTATGAAATACCGTTATTTAGACTTGCGTCGTCGTCCTGTTCAGAACAATTTGATTTTTAGAAGTCAATTGGCAGTCGAAACTCGCAAGCATTTGGCGGAAGGTGGTTTTATTGAAGTAGAAACGCCAGTATTAATCAAAAGTACGCCAGAAGGTGCTCGTGACTTTGTCGTGCCATCTCGCATGAATCAAGGGACTTTTTACGCTTTACCGCAATCTCCACAGACATTCAAGCAAATCTTGATGGTTGGTGGTTTGGATAAATATTTCCAGATTGTGAAGTGTTTCCGTGATGAAGACTTACGTGCTGACCGTCAGCCTGAGTTTACACAGATTGACTGCGAAATGTCTTTTGTAACGCAAGAAGATATTTTAAACACTTTTGAAGATTTGACAAAATACTTGTTCAAAACAACAAAAGATATTGAATTGCCTGAGTTTCCTCGTATAACTTACGATGATGCGATGCGCCTTTACGGTTCTGATAAACCAGATACCCGTTTCGGAATGCAGTTCGTAGAGTTGAACGAAGAAGCAAAAGGAAAAGGTTTTCCTGTATTTGACTCGGCTGAATTAGTCGTTGGTATCAATGCGAAAGGGCAAGCTGGAAACTATTCAAATAAAGACATTAAGAAACTAACTCAATGGATGCAGCGTCCGCAAATAGGGGCAAAAGGGTTAGTTTATGTTAAATATAACGAGGATGGTTCTGTGAAATCTTCTGTTG
>CAZMEH010000373.1:0-2492 GCA_964564885.1 uncultured Saprospiraceae bacterium
GAGTACAGCCTTATTAATCATCCTCAATTAAATCTGGACTCTCTTTCAATTGCTGGTTATGGTGTCGTTCCTTTATCTAGAGTGAGTGGAGACTCCTCTTTTTTCTTGATTAATTCTGCAATGATAGCTCAAGCAAATCCGTATACAGGCCCAGGAGCCGATCCAAATCTCTTAAACCTATTTCAATTCAATGAAACCTTAGTCATTACAGAGCATTGGACTGCTACAGATTGTTCTTTGAATCCACCAGATTTAGAAAGAGTACTGTTATATCGCTGTCAAAGTGCCTATGCTTGTGAAGGTGCAAAAACACTACAAGGTGTTCGATTTGGATATACTCGTCCAGACTTAAAATTAAAGTGGGACAATACTTATGGTGATAAATATCCTGTCTGTATGGGTGATACGCTTCATGAGTATGGTTCATATATCACAAATATAGGTACAGAAGCTGCAGTAGATTTAAGGTTTGGTATTTATGTTGGTGCGGATAGCTACGGAGGAACGTTTTTAGATACATCAACGATAGAATTTAAGATATCTGCTAATGGAGCATGGTTCAAACATTCAATTGCTTATACCGAAATGCTAAATGGTATTTCAGCAGCCTGTTTAGCAAGTGCTCCTGGCGCTGAACCTATTAGGCGAGCGAGCTACTTTATGAACGATTTGATACTAATGCCTGGCGATACTTTATTCATGAAATTTGGATATCGAGTTGGGTGTTATTGTGGTGATTTAAATAGGAACCGATGTCAGGACATTACAAATTCCAGAGATTTTAGAAGAATAATTTATGGTTATTATAATCCAAACGATCCAGTTACTACTAACACGGGTAGTGATATTGAGCATTCAGATGCCTGTCAACAATTTGAATATAAAGATAGATATATCATTACAGCGGCTCATTATTACTACTACAGAACGCTAGGAGAAGGAGAAGGATCAACGTTGACTGATAATGAAGTAGGTTCTGTTTATTTTCAAGGTCAGCTTAATTTATCAACTAGAGCCTATCATTCTAACTATTTTAATTGTCAAACTTGTTATACCGAATACCTATACATATTTCCAGAAGGAGTAGACTGGGCAGGTACAGACGGTGACTTGGCAACAACTGATTGGATATTTACAGATTATAATGGTGATACATGGACGCCAGATATGGTTAGTTTTACGAACAATCCAACAGGACTTGACACACTCCGAATACGAGTTTTCGGCGGTCCTCCTTCTGGTTTTAGTATGAATGCTAATGCTATTTTTACAGTCAACTACAAAATAGATTGCTCTGAAGTAGCGTGTGGATTTTACTCAGGCGTACCTATTAAAGAAGAAGCGTACTTCAATTTAGATACTGATTGTAGTACTTGTGGAGAAAGAGGTGATCAAGTTGATTGTTCAGAATCTGTTCCTATTACATTTGATTGTCCTTGTCAAGGAAGCTGTGATGATGGAATGGTCTTTAAAGATCTAAAAGTAGAAAGAAGAACTTTTGGTAAGGCAGATGATAATAATAATACGATCACAGATGCAGGCGAAGTGCTTGATACTACAAAAATGTTATTAAGCCGTGTTTTGCCAGGAGATACTATTCGTACTATTTTCAAAGGAGAAGTAAATATAGCTAATTATACTGGTTTTGAATATGCCTTTGCAGAAGTTGTTTTTCCGTCACCAATTACAGATTTTTCACCAGTCGGTGCTAACGTAACTATTCATGATGTGAGCGCTGGTACGACTATTACTTGTGATGTTTTACAACAGTTTATTGATGGAAATAAACTAGTTACCAATATTAGTGGTTCAAATCTAAGAACGCTAGGCTGTACGGCTGTTCCAGCGAATTGGGTATATGAAGATGGTGATTCTGTTACTGTTGAGGTGTACTTTATGACCAGGACGAATGTAGGAGGAAAGGCTAGTCCAAAGGTTTATAACACAAACTTCTATGTTAGTGACCAAGATTATGGTGGTACAAAATACCAATGTAATCAAAGAGATTTTTTATTGACACATGTCGGATACGCTTTTCATCATAGTAGAGGAAGTCGTTACAGTATGAAAGGTTGTAATGTTGGATATATGGATATTGATCATAGGATGAGAATTGGTCTTAATTGGCATCACCGTGCTGGTGCGGACTTATTTCCATTTGAAGTAAGAGAACCTTTTTATCCGAAAGTAGTGACTCTTATAAAGAACTCGGATTTAAGAATGACAGGAACCGTTTTGATAAGATATTATCCATTATTAGTCAATAATCCAGGACAGAACAATGTGAATTATAAACAAGCAACTGTCGATTTTAACGATCCATATGTTACTGTACTAGGAGATACGGTACTTATTGACGTAAAAGGATGGCTAGATGCCAATGGAAATGGCAAAATTAGTTACGACCAAGGTTTTTATACTAGAATATATGTTCAACTTCAAGCCAATTGTTCTACAGACTTGTCTAGTGGCTATGATAAGTTGTATTCTTA
>CAZMEH010000374.1:0-6000 GCA_964564885.1 uncultured Saprospiraceae bacterium
TACTCGGGAAGGCACAATGGATAATGTAAAATTGGAGGTAGAAGTCATCGAAGATTTGTCGAATCAGATTGATGGTGATTTTTTAGAAAATGATAAAATCCAACATTTGACTAGCGTATTGAGCAAAAAAATCAAAAACAATATTGGTTTGAGTATGAAGGTTGAATTGAAGAAATATGATATGATTCCACGAAGCGCAGGCGGTAAATTGAGTAGAATTAAGGATTTGAGAATTTTAAAATAGGTTAAATACTAAAGCAAAATAACTTAACAGATTTAGTTCTTCACGGTTTTTGTAACTGAGAATAGATATTCTCAGTTACAGTTTAACGAAAAAGATGAAAATTCAATTGTCAAATTATTTCTGCAAAAAAATATAAATGTGCTAAAACGATTCATTTAAAATTGTTTTAGCACATTCCAATATTTAACTATTTCTTCCTCATTTTTAACTCAAATAAATGCGGCAATGATTTTCCTAAATTGCCAAAAACAAATTTTTCCTCATCAACTTTCTCTTGGTTTGGAAAGCAATCCCAAGTCGAATAAGGATATTCATTGAATGCTTCCAGAACTAAACCTTGCTTCAATAAAGGCGTAATAACTTCGCTCAAAGAATGCGACCAAGTAAATTCTTGATGTTCTTCCATATCCGCTTTATTATCAGCGTAAGTACCTGTAATCAATTCCTCATCTGGTGTTGAATTATGAAAGTAATCAAACTGTAAACGCAGGTCTTGAGGTTTATCCAAATCGTAAATAACCAATGCTGGATGTGTTTCGACCATATAAAAAATGCCATTTGGTTCTAGAGAATCGGCAATTACTTTTGCCCATTTATCAAGGTCAGGCAACCAGCAAATGACGCCATAGGAAGTAAAAACAATATCAAATTGTTCTTGAGTATGCTTTCGCACCTCATAAACATCAGAATGAATAAACGTTGCATCGAGTTTTAATTCGTCATTTAATTGTTGTGCTTTTGCAATTGCACTTTCTGAAAAATCAATGCCAGTTACTTTTGCACCAAGTCTTGACCATGATAAACTATCTTGACCAAAATGGCATTGTAAATGCAACATCGACTTATTTTTGACTTCATCAGCGAGCGCATTCATTTCGATATGGCGCAAAGAATTCCAACCTTTTTTGAATGCTTCTAGGTTATAAAAATCAGATTTGGTGTGTGGTGCTACTTTTTTATCCCAAAGAGATTGATTCGTTTTTATATAATTATTACTCATAAGTCCATTGACGATTTCAGCCTGCCTATTGGCAGACAGGATTGATGATATTAAGAGAAATACCTACTTTTTTTAAAAAAATCGGTGGGTACGATTCGTAATAATAAATTGCGCTTAAAGCCCTTAATTTACGACTTGCAAATATTTCAAGTCTAATGAATTGTAAGAATATTTTATCAAAAGAAACACCTTAATCTACTGAGGTATTTCGGTAATTAATATTTTAAACCCAGTTAATTGGTTCATTTTTTAATATTTCGCAAATCTTGATTAATTTTGTGAGGATAATCTCATCAACTAAATCTTAGATAATTACGTTCATATTTTAAATTACAGAACGACAAAAAATAAAAAATAGTAATGGAAGAGCAAAAAAATCAATTGAATATAGAGCTTTCGGAAGAAATGGCAGAAGGAACATTTGTAAACTTAGCAATGATTGGACACACAAATGAAGAATTTGTGATTGACTTCATTAGAGTGATGCCGAATATGCCCAAGGCAAAAGTAAAGTCAAGAGTGATTTTGACACCGCAACACGCTAAGCGTATGATGCGTGCCTTAGTTGAAAACATTCAACGCTACGAAGCACAACACGGAAAAATCAAGGATTCACAAAAAAATAATCCTCCTTTTCCAATGAACTTCAACACTCCTAAAGCACAAGCTTAAATTTAACATGGAATAGCAATTTATCGCCGAAAAATCGGGACAGGTCGCTATAGATTATAGAATGTTCAATGTGGAATTATTTTTCGCATTGAACATTTTTTTATGAAAAACATATTTTACTACTTCATTCCAAACTTGATTTGGAATGAGGTAGTAAGTTTAATAATTGTCATTCCACATTGTACATTCTTAATTCTACATTAGAAGAAACTTACCTTTCGTTAATTCATTTTATAAATAACCAGAATGAATGAGAAAAGAATAATATCCGCACTTACCAATGGAGATAGTGATGCTTTGAAAGAAGTGTATCACCATTACCGACAACCATTTATTATGTGGTCGTCGGCTCGGTTTTCGCAAGTTGATAAGACTGTGATAGAAGATGTATATTCAGATTTAGTGTTAGATTTCTATGAAAATATCCGAAAAGGAAAATACAAAAAGCAAGCTTCCATAAAGACTTATTTGTTTACGTTAGGGCGTAACAAGCTGATTAATATCACTAAAAAAAGTGCGATGCACTATAAAAAAGAAGTTGATATTATTTCAGAATTAGAAGGAAGAACGACGATTAATCCAATTCGGCAACAACAATTAGGTGAAAACAACGAAATCATTTCAGGTAAAATGAAAGAGTTGTGCAGCGATTGTCAAAATGTGCTAACACTATTTTATTATCATAATCTATCAATGACCGAAATTGCTCAGAAAATGGGCTATAAAAATGCTAATGTTTCAAAAAGCAAAAAGAATGTATGTTATAATAAGTTGAAAAAATTGATACAAGCAGCATATTCAAAAGCAGATTTCTTTTAGGTAAGATGTCAGAAGTCAGACCGCATTCGCTGTCAGAAGTCAGACTAAACCATATGCTGACTATCTATTTTTATAAATATAGCTATACGTAATAACTTTTGTTTGAATACTTAAAGAACAAGCTTTATTGATAGGAAACTAAAAATACTATGGATTTTCAGAATGATATACAATTATTTGATAAATACACTCAATCCGAATTGAACGAAAGCGAACAACGGGATTTTGAGGAAAATCTTCAATCCGATTTTAATTTAAAATCCGATTTTGAAGAACATCAACTGACCGTTGCGGCAGTACGTCAGTTTGAGCGAGCAAGATTAAAGGAAATGTTGCAGAATTCTGCGCCACCTCAACGCAACAATATTAGAAGAATTACGCCAAGGATATTCCGCATTGGAATTGCTGCTTCTATTTTGTTGATTGTTGGTTTTGGAATGTATTTTTTAAGTCAATCTGATGCAAGGTTATACGCTTCATATGATTTGGATGAAAGTCCAAATACCGTAATGGGCGAAAGAGAAACAGCAGAAAATCGTACGAATTACGATGCGGCATTAACTTTAAAAGAAGCAGGAAAATTAGCAGAAGCAATTACGGCTTTTGATAAGGTAAGCGAAGAGAATATCAGTTTATATTTCATTGCTCAATACAACAAAGCGATGTTGCAATTCAAAACAGGTGACAAAACGACTGCTCAACAAACGTTAAATAAAATCATACAACATCCTGAAAATCATTTTATCAAAGACAAAGCAAAAGACACACTAGACGCTATGGAAAAAACATGGTTTTTTTAGAGAAGACCGCTCCGCTGAGAGAAGTCAGACCATTCGCTTCGCTCATTGAGAGATCGCTTCGCTGAGAGATTTTATATTTTAGAAGAACTAGATTATTTTAAAAGAGCTCATTTTCGACTAATCGAAAATGAGCTCTTTTTTTAATAATATCGCTTTGAAAAAGTCTCTCAGCCGCAGGCGGTCTCTCAATGAGCGAAGCGAATGGTCTCTGCTTTCTCAGCGGAGCGGTCTCAATCCCGATAGCTATCGGGATCACAAGCGCATCTGAAACCTGTGTGATTTAAGCCTGTATCTGGGCTAGAACTCATTCTACGAGCATTTCGGTAGCCAGAACAATAATCCTCTGAACAAAGAAATGAACCGCCTCGCATGACTCTTTCAGGCGTTTGAGGCGCATAAGGATTAAAACTACTCAAAGGCCCTTTTGTGTTTGAAGCAGTGGCATTTTCTTTTTGGTAATAGCTGTGGTCATACCAATCATTGCACCATTCCCAGACATTTCCTGCCATATCGTACAATCCGTAACCATTTGGTGCATAAGACCTTACAGGTGCCGCCAGCAAATGACCATCTTTCAATGTATTTTGCATTGGAAATATTCCTTGCCAAAAATTAGCTTTTGCATCGCCAATATTTACGCTTTCGTTGCCCCACGGGTAAATCATGTTTTTCTTACCGCCACGAGCTGCATATTCCCATTCTGCTTCGGTTGGCAAACGTTTTTTTGCCCATTTGCAATAAGCTTGCGCATCTTCCCAAGCGACTTGTACAACTGGAAAATTTGCCCTGTTTTCGATATTACTTTCTGCGCCTTCGGGATGTTTCCAGTCAGCGTAACTTGTCCATTTCCACCATTGACTTGCATGGTTTAAATCAACCGCTTGACTAGTTTGATAAAAGACTAATGCGCCAGGTTGAAGCAAACTATCCGCAGGTTTTGGCGTGTTTGGGGCTAGGGTTTTTCTCATTTCTGCCCAATTAATTGGACGTTCTGCTACGGTCTTATAATTAGTAGCAGTTACAAAATTCAGAAATTTCTCGTTGGTGACTTCTGTCTCGTCCATCCAAAATGAATTTAGCTTGATTTCATGTTTTGGCAGTTCGTTTGGCGATACTTGATCGCTGTCGCCGCCCATGTTGAGCGTTCCTGTTGGAATGTAAACCATTCCATTTTTTTCTGAATTACAGCCAAATACAAACAGGGTGCAAACTAAACCTAAAAGATATTTGTACATAAGAAATTTTTTAAGCTAAAATAAGGTTAAAATTTATTAATGACTTTAATAATCAATTCAACTTTAGTCCCAATTCCAGTTCCATCATTATCTACTAGATCAGTGATTTGAAGAGTAGTTTCCTCTTTATTATTAATAATATCAAGGCGTTCTTGAGTGGTCTTTAAACCTGCTGACTTCTGACCTCTAATCCTTTTTAAAGACAATTCTTTTGCCCTAATACGACCTACACCATTATCTTCGACAATGCATTGAAGTTGGTCTTTATTATATTTTTTAATACGAATCAACAACTTTCCATTTTCCTCTCTGTGCATTAATCCATGCTTAAAAGCATTTTCTATAATTGGTTGTATCAACAATGGAGGAATATAAATTTCTTCTAAATGTAGTGTATTATCGAATTGAAAATCAATTTCTATTTTATCTTGAAAACGGAATTTTTCTAACTGTAAATAGAGTTCTAGGAATTCAATTTCATCTCTCAATAATATTTGTTCTGTCTTAGATTGCTCGAATATCATTCGTATCAACTTTGCAAATCGAGAAAGGTATTTCATTGCTTTTTCCTGCTCGCCTGTAGCGATGAAATTCTGAATTCCATTGAGTGCATTGAATATAAAATGCGGATTCATTTGTGATTGTAGAGCTTTTAAATACAAATCACTAATACGTTGATTGAGTTCTAATTCCTTGTTTGACATTTGAGTTTTGAGCAACTCTATTTCTTTCTCTTTTTCTTTGGTTTTGTATTGATGCTCTAGGTTTAGTGTTTCTTGTTTTTTGGCTGCTTCCAATTTCTTGACTTCTTCTTTGTGATACAGCTCATGATATTCTAAGGCTTTTTGATAGTTCTTTTGTGATTTATATATCTGATATGCTTCTTTATACAAAGGATTTATTTGCCCAAAAATTTTCAATTCTTTTATTTCTCTAATACATTCTAATAATAATATTTCAGCTTCTTTAAGTTTATTTATTTCACGTAGAAAAGTTACTTGTAATGTTTTTTGAGCTATTTGGTAAGCAGGTATAGGATAGAGCATAGCTGTTTTTCTATACAGATTATTATAGTATTCAAATTTATCGAAATCTTTTTTATCATAAATATAAATACTACATAAGCATATAATACTAAGTAAATATTCTCTATTTGAGTTTATCAGATTGCTCATCATAAGAGTTTTTTCATAATTCGAAATGGCTTTATCTATTTCTTTTAATTTAAAT
>CAZMEH010000375.1:0-5228 GCA_964564885.1 uncultured Saprospiraceae bacterium
CCACATTTCCTATTTTTAGGAAATGTGGCTTTCAACAAATAACTAAGAATAAATTAAAAGTATTTAAAACTCTGGTTATTTTCAAGTCTCTTAACCGTTTCGTACATTAATTTTATCACATTTTCAACATCATCTTTATGTGCAGATTCCACTGTTGTGTGCATATAACGCAATGGTAAAGAAATTAAAACAGAAGGAACACCGCCATTTGAAAATGCAAAAGCGTCTGTATCAGTTCCTGTGCTGCGAGAAGAAGCAGAACGTTGGAACGGAATTTCTTTTTCTTCTGCTATGTCAATGACAAAGTTCAACAGGTTGTTATGAACAGCAGGGCCATAAGTTAAATCTGGACCTAAACCGCCTTTAATATCACCTAATTGTGCTTTTTTCATCATTGGCGTATGCGTATCATGACTAACGTCCGTAACTATTGCGACATCAGGCTTAATAGTTTCTGCAATCATCGCCGCACCTCGTAAACCAACTTCTTCTTGAACAGAATTGACGATATATAAACCAAATGGTAATTCGTCTTTGTTTTCTTTAAGCAGTCTGGCAACTTGCGCAATACAAAAACCTCCGATACGATTATCTAAAGCACGACCCACATAAAAACGGTCATTCAAAACCATAAATTGATCTTCGTAAGTGATGACACAACCTACATGAACGCCCATATCAAGGACTTCTTGCTTAGTTTCTGCACCTACATCAATAAAGATATTTTCAATAGTTGGTTTTAAATCTGCGTCTTTTCCTCTGCGAACATGGATAGCTGGCCAACCGAAAACACCTTTTACGATACCATTTTTACGAGTATGAATATTTACTCTTTTTGATGGTGCAATAATATGGTCAGAACCACCATTACGGATAACTTGGATAAATCCAGTATCTGAAATGTAGTTAACAAACCAAGAAATTTCGTCAGCATGCGCCTCAATTACTACTTTGTATTTTGCTTCAGGATTGATAATGCCGTAAGCAGTACCATAATTATCGGTTCTCCATTCATCAACATATTCTTTGATGTAATCGACCCATATTTTTTGACCTGTGTACTCGAAACCAGTAGGAGAAAAGTTATTGATGTATTTCTCAAGAAAGGCTTCTGCATGCGGAGTAATGATTGACATAAATTAAATTTTATTAAATTATTAGGTTTAATAACGTTCAAACAATAAGCTGAGCGTTAGACTAGGGAAAGAGTAATATTTTTAATGGTGCAAAAGTAATTGTTTTTAACAAGAAAGTCAATTTAGTTTTTTGTGCTTTTATTTTTGATTTGTTAGAATAGAGACAGGATAGGAGAGAACGGAGGTTATTAAAATAAGAATAGGAGAGATAAATAAGGTTTTATATAAAACTTCATGATAAAAGTCTTTGCTTTGTCTGGCTTAATTAAAATATAATAGTCAAGCTGTTTAAAAATTCAAATAAAAATAATAGGATGAAAATTAATGATATAGAACTATTTATACTGCAATTCGAAAATCGAATGTTGCCAAAGTCGGAATGGGATCATGAAGCACGTTTGGTTGCTGCCATTTATTATAATTGGGATTTTGATGAAGAAATGGCATTTCAGAAAATGAAAGCAAATATTATAACTTATAATAGAAGTATTGGAGTAGAAAACACAGATGACGGTGGTTATCATGAGACCATAACTATTTTTTGGATGCGATTGACTCGTAAATATTTGGCAGAGAATGAGTTTAAAACTATCGAAGATGCTTATTCTTCTTTTATGGATTCTGGGTTTACCTCTGAAGACTTACCATTAGAGTATTATTCAGAAGCTGTTTTACTTTCTGAAACAGCTCGATTGGAATGGATAGAGGCAGATATTTAAATCTATTGTTTTTTTAGCCGATTGTTTTTCATTCCGTAAACCGCTTTGCCAAGAGAACGAAATGCTTCCCGGTAGGGCATCGGACGAAAACCTTTCTTGCGTTGTTGTTTGGAAATGATATGAAGCATTTTCCAATGATTACGGATAACGATCATTTTTCGTTTATCTGAAATACTTGGTGTGTATAACTCTAAAGGTTCCGCTTTTGCACCATTTATTTCGATGATTTGAAAATCTCCATTTATTAATGCTGAAATCGAATTAGCTTTTACGTCTAATCGTCCAAAGTATATATCGCCTGTTTCTGTGATAGCTTTATGAATGGCTTTTCCTAAACTTGGTGGAATGTCAACTGTGCAAAGTTCAAAAGTTGCTCCGCTAAGATAATTTCCAATAAAATCAACAATTATTTTTTCTCCTTTAGTTGGAATTTCGTTCCAACGGTCTTCAAATTTCTTTCTCAGAAAGTCCATTCGTAATCGATCATTATTAAGATTATCAATTAATTTACTGATTGTCGATTGACCATCACCAACAATAAATGGATATTTTTTTTCTATAATAGAATAAGCAATCGGTTCATTTGTTTCTGGAAAACAATAATACATAATTGAAAATTCACGCTCTAACTTGATGAATTCTTGAATGATGAGGTTTTGATTTTCGATATTCGCCATCAAAAAAATGAGGTGTTTCATATTGTCTGCCTTGTAAACACCTTTGCCATTTGCGCCTGTATCTGGTTTTAGAATTAGCGGAAATTTTAATTCATTTTCTATCAGTATTTTCTCAATATCCTTAATAGAATTATCATAGGGAATCGTTTTAGGAATGAAGTCTGGATGTAAAATTTCATGAATTTCTAGTTTGCTTTCACCAAACATACCGCCGCCTTCTAGCTTGGGATTAACAACTGTAAAAAAGACAATAGATCTATTCCTCAGCGAATACCATACAAACAAATAGAACTGTGGTCGCCTCCATTTAGGAAACATACTAATAGCTAAGTGTATAAAATTAGATAGAAAATTCATGCGTCTAAATTACAAAAAAAGACAACCTTTTTTAGATTAAACTTTCATTATTTATTGAAACTTTAAAAGGCTCAAATCGTATATCAAGGTATTATTAAGGTAACAACAAATAAAATGAACAAAATAGCATCAGATATTATCTATTCAACTAAAGTTTGGTTAACAAGTGTAGTGATAAGTCCATTCTTATTAATTCTGATTATTACCATAAAAGAAGGCTTCGGAGCTTCATTAAATGAGGCTTTCGGATTTATAATAATGGCAATCATGCTTGGGTTTATCTTTTCAATACCGTGTTGGATTGCTTTAATGGTGGCCGTGCGAATGGTTTATAAAGCTAAATTCGATGAGAATAAATTTAAAACTATTATAAATATTATTGCTGTTGGAATAGCATTGATTATATTCGGTTTTACTTTTGGAGGATTTGATCAAGCAGATGGGTTTTCTTGGGCAATTCCTTATTCGATTATCTTAACTGTTGGAATTTGGTGTTTTAAAATAGAGCCTAAAGAAATTCAATTACCAACTACGATTGAGTACTTGATTGATTGAATTTAAACAACAAATAAAATGAACAAAATAGCACCAGATATTATCTATTCCACCAAAGTTTGGTTGACGAGCGTATTGGTAAGTCCATTATTTTTGTTGTTCATCGTAGGCGCACAAAAAGGTTTTAAAGGCCATTTAGAAGACGCTCTAGCCTTTATGTGCATAGCAGCACTTATAAGTTTTGTACTTTCGATTCCATGCTGGGTTGCCTTGATGGTAGCGGTGCGCATGGTCTATAATGTGGAACATAGTGAGCGGAAATTTAAAACTATTATAAATATTATTGCTGTTGGAATAGCATTAATTATATTTGCTTTTATCTTGGGTATATTTTATCAGCCAGAGATGTTTTATTGGGTAATTCCCTATTTCTTTACATTGACGCTTGGCGTTTGGTATTTTAAATTAGCACCTAAAGAAATTCTAACACTAACTACGATTGACCATTTGATTGAATAAATTTTAAGTAATTGATACATCAGATTGACTAAGAATCCATCAATAAAATTATAATTTATGGGAAATGTCGCTAAATATTTAAGAAAAATATATTTTACCGTAGCTTTGACTTTTCCATTGTTTTCAGCAATTACATTATGTATAGAGGAGGTAACAAAAGGTTTTTCTTGGAATATAGGAATATTCTTTTTCTCTTATATACTTTTTGCTATTTATAGTTTTATATGTGGGCTTTTTGTAATACTTGTGATGTATATTATATTAAAAATGACAGAAAATGTTTCTGAGATTTATATCCGTAAGATGATTTTAAATGGAATAATTGTTCTGCTGCTAGGAGGTTGTTTTATTTTATTAGCGAGAGATAACTATAGATATTATAGAAGTTATAAATTTTATGAACTTCTAGGATGGTCATTACCAATTACATTGACACTTACAGCAGCAATTTGGTATTTCAAATTAGAACCAAAAGAAATTCCAGAATTGACTGAAACTGATCATTTGGTCGAGTAGAGAATTACGTTTTTAAAAAAATGAAAACCACCACTGAGGCTTAATGTCAAGCTGAATACACGAATTTTAAATTAATAAATATGCCAAAAATAGAAACAGAAACTATCATTAATGCTCCAATAGAAATCTGCTTTGACTTATCAAGAAGCGTTGATTTACATAAAATATCTACTTCGAAAACAAAGGAATATGTCTTTGCTGGACGAAAAAAAGGATTATTAGAAGCAGGTGAAAGTGTAACATGGCGAGCGAAACATTTTGGTGTTTGGCAAAATCTGACTTCAAAGATTACTAATTTTGAATATCCATTTTATTTCTCTGACGAAATGGTTAAAGGAGCTTTCCATAGTTTTAAACATGAACATAGATTTGAAACGAAAGAAGGAAAAACGATAATGAAAGATATATTTGATTTTAAATCACCTTTTGGAGTAATTGGAGCAGTCGTCGATAAGATAATTCTAACCAATTACATGAAAGCCTTTATTGAAGAAAGAAATCAAGTGATTAAAGATTTTGCAGAAACGGGTAAATGGAAAGATGTACTTGATATTGAGAAAACATAATATACTTACGCTTACGCCGTCTATTTGGTACTTTGAATTAGAACCTACAACGTAATTACTGAAAATAAATCGTTCAATAATCATTTCCTCTTCTCTTTGAATAGTTAAAATAAATATTCCTTCACTTAGGAACGCCAATCAAATAACTGACGGATTTTGATGGCTTCTTTTTCCTTTTATCTGCTCTAAAAAATAACGCCATAGCTCGGCTATGCAGTGGTTTTTTAGATTACTAAAAGAAAA
>CAZMEH010000376.1:0-7953 GCA_964564885.1 uncultured Saprospiraceae bacterium
TATCCTGCCGTGGATCCTCTGGATTCATCTAGCCGGATTCTCGATCCAGTTATCTTGGGTCAAGAGCACTATGATTGTGCCCAGCGTGTGATGAATATCTTGCAGCGTTACCACGAACTACAGGATATCATTGCTATCCTTGGTATGGAAGAATTGTCTGATGAAGATAAGCAAGTTGTACACCGTGCAAGACGTGTTCAATTATTCTTATCTCAGCCATTTCACGTAGCAGAGCAATTTACTAACATTCCTGGTGTATTTGTAGATATTGAGGAAACTATCGCTGACTTTCAAGCAATCTTGAGAGGTGATGTTGATGATTTACCTGAAAATGCATTTCACTTAGTTGGTAACTTAGAAGCTGCTAGAGTAAAAGGTGCTAAAATCTTAGCTGATATTAAATAATTAAGAATTAGAAATTACGAATTAAGAATATGTAAGTGTTCTTAATTTGTAATTCGTAATTCGTAATTCATAATTAAATATGAACGTAGTAGTATTAACACCAGAGCAAAAAGCGTTTGACGGTACGGCGAAATCAATTAAAGTACCTGGTACAGGTGGAGAATTTGAGATTTTGAATAATCACGCTCCTATCGTTTCTTCTTTAGAACATGGTAAAATCCGTATTCTGAAAGAAGATGGTGAGAAAGTTGAGTTCGTAATCAATAGCGGTTTCGTCGAAGTTTTAAACAACAGCGTTTCAGTTTTAGCTCAAGGATTGCATACTCACTAATATAGTAGGCAGTAAATGGTAGGCAGCTTTACAGAATGTTATTTTGAAAAAATGTCCATTATTTCAGATTTCAAGAATCAGTCTTAATATTAGTTTATATAAGAACGGTCAAACCAATAACTTGGTTTGACCGTTTTTTTATTTTACTATTACGAATTAACCAGTCGCAAGACAAACAATTAATCGTTATCGCAATTAATATTTTCTACATTCCATTTTGCAATAAACTCACCTTTTATTTTTACTTTATTCCCTCGTTCTCCTAGTTTAGTATTTAGTTTTCCTTTAGTCATTCCTCCAATTTCTGTTGACCATTCTGTGATCTCTACCGATCCATTTTGAACTCTTTCATACCTGACTGGATTTGAAATATATTGCTTCGCTAATTCATCATATTCTAACAGATCTAAAAAAGCTACAATTCCAACTTTTCCATTTTCTCGTTTTCCTGATATTTCATTCAATGGATAAACGCCTATTGTATCTCCTTTTTGAAATCCAAAAATAATTTCTCCAATCAATAAATCAGCAGAATCTGTTCTACCTTCAATAGTTTCCTTAAAAAATAAAACTATCCTATCTTCTTTACATTCTAAAGAAATAGTTCCTTCTTGACTTGTTATTTCTCCTGTCAGTTCGTTGGTTATACTGAACTGAAATGATGTTTCTTGTGTTTGTTCGTTCTCTTGCTTACAAGAAATCAATAGTATAATTAATCCTAAGCTAAATAATATCCCGTATTTAAATTTCATGATAATCTATTATTTATGTTGATAGTTAGAATTCATTTCACTTAAGCAATTTCAACAGTCAGCGTCGCAGGAGCGAAACAATTGAATAATCATAGCAATTTCAACAATTCTTTATGCACTTCTAATACTTGCTGAATCAAACTTTGCTCTCCGTCATTATAAATAACAAAATCTGCTAATTTTACTTTTTCTTCATCTGGCATTTGCTTATTGACTCTCGCTTCTACAGCATCTCGGTTGGTTTTATCTCTTTCTACAACTCGTTGAATTCTAATTTCCTTTGGTGCAAATACTGTAATCACTTTGTCTAAAAATTTCTGTCCGCCGCCTTCAAAGATTAACGCCGCTTCTTTTAATGTATAAGGTACTTCCTCTTGCATTTCCGCCCATTCATTCCCATCCTGAAATACAGCAGGATGTACAATCGCATTTAATTCTGCTAATTTCGATTTGTCATTAAAAGCAATTTGTGCAATATGCTGTCTGTTCAATGAACCATCTTTCAAATAAGCCGCTTCACCAAAGGCTTTTTTAATACTTGCAATCAATGCTGGGTTTTCAACCATCAGTATCTTAGCCCTAATATCAGAGTAATACACTGGAATACCGAGCGTTTCAAAGATTCTACAAATAGTGGTTTTTCCACTTCCTATACCTCCTGTAATACCAATTTTCAACATTTTTTTAATATTTTAGAAAAAATGAGAGAACAGATAGCAAAGATTTGAACATTAGTTTTTCAACAATAAAACCGCTGTTCTCTCACCTCTAGTCTCTGTGCTACATAATAATGAACAAATATTGTAAGATTTTAACACTATGTCACTAATAAAAGGCTTTAAAATAATCAAATTATCAAAGTTTTTAACTTTTTAGGTTTAGTTTTTGCACTGTTCATAAAATATCAAGCATTTTTTAAAAAAGATTACTTGATACACACTATTTATGGGAAATAAACTGTGAAAACACACCGAACTAAAAGTTTTTTTTGTAAAAACATATTGGCTATTAAGTTTTATTTTTACAATCCTTAATCATATTCAAAAGTAAAATTCCCATTATGAAATTAAAATATATAATAACAATACTTATCATTAGTTTTTGTGTTATGTCCTATGGGCAGAATCAAAATTCAATGATACCTGTCTATGAAAATAACCTTTGGGGCTTTATTGATACAGAAGGAAAATATGTCATCAAGCCTCGTTTTCAGTCTATTGGAGCATTTTCTTCAAACCTTGCTCCTGCTAGAGAAGGTGATCTATACGGTTATATCAATACTACTGGGAAATTCATTATTTCATCTCAGTATGATTTTGCGTTGCCGTTCATCAACAATCTCGCAAAGGTCTATATTAAAGGAAAACCGTTTTTTATTGACAAAAGTGGGAAAATTATTTTCTCGCATGACTTTGTTGAATTGCATACTTTTGAAAACAGAAATATCACCTTCGCATTAGCAAAAAATGAAAAATATGCTGTTATTAATCAATCCGGGACAGTTCTCATTGAGCCCGTTTTTGATAATGTGAGTCATTTTACGAATGGTTTAGCTGTTGTAAAAATGCCCTCAGAAGATGGAAGGAATGTCTTTTACGGTGTTCTTAATGAAAATGCTGAGTATGTGGTAGATTTTGGTGAATATGATAGAATTGAAAGCTATGCCAATGGTTATGCAAAGATTTGGATTTATGACGATTCTTATCTAAACAGGGAAATGCAAGGGATGATTGACGAAAAGGGAGAATTAATTTTCACTATTTCTGATAAAGATTGGAGTTTTTCAATTTTGAGAGGCGATTTTACAGAAGGTGTTGCTATTGTTGACTTGATAGAAAAAAACGTAAAGAAAGACGGTTGGGCTATTAGCGAAGAACCTAAAATGGGTATCATCAATGAAGCAGGTGAATTAATTCTTGAAGGAGAAAACATTAAAGAGATTACCTATTTTCATTATAATAGGGCATTTGTACGAGAAGCAGACAATAAATGGTCTTTGATTGATAAACAAGGAAGAATTATCAAAAAATACTTGCCTGGTGGCTTGCTTGAAAATAAAACAGAAAGCAATCAAGAGAGTTTACCGTTCCTAAATGGTATTGAAATACTCGAAACACCAAAAGGATTGGTACTCATTGATACAACAGGTAATCCTATATATCAACCGAGAACATTTGGTAGACGTGTTTTAGAAAAAAGACGGGAACGAAATATTCTCTTTTATAAAGAAGATGTTCCTTCAAAAGAAGGTCATTATGTAGAACGCTGGGGCTTTTGGGATTTAGAAAAAAACATACTCACCAAAGCAAAATTTACCAGAATTTTCGGCTTTACGCCAAGTGGCTTAATTCACGTTGTCAAGGATGAAGATGAATGCGTTGTTGATAAAAGTGGACGAGTCATTTGGGTTCAAAGAAATAAGGATGATAAAGTCTTGCCTTTGAATATTGACTATATGCTAAATGGATATTTCTATGCAAATTCGCCTTCTGCCCACAAGCAAGAATATAGTTTATTTGGAGGGCATAGCATAAGCGGTGAACTTCCTATTGAAAATACGAAAAGACACAAGTTTCCAGAGAATCGACTTAGTCTCCTTGTTCGTACAAATGAACGTAGTACCTATAGGAATCATATCGCAGGATATAAAACTTATATTACAAACGCTTCTGGTGACACTGTTTACTTTAAAGCGGAGGATAGTCGTTTAGAAATGATGGTTGAAGCATTAAATGAAAATGGGAATTGGCAAAGTATTGAATATTTACCACAATCATTCTGTGGTCACAGTCCTCATGTTTTGGATTTGCCACCAAACCATCATTGGGAATTTTGCATTCCAGAATATGCTGGCGCATTTAAAACAAAATTACGAGTTAAATTAGTTTATAAAGTAGGGTTGAAATCCAATAAAACTACGGTTATTTATAGTAATCAATTCACTGGAAGTATTAATCCTGCTCAATTTTGGAGACGAAAAGGTAGTTTTGATAATCTACCAGAAAATCAGTTTTAAGGTTTGATTGATCATTGAATTGCCTGTGGCAAGAACTCGCTACAGGCAATTCAATCATCAATCAATTATCTATTTTTAATAAAATTCCAGTTGAAATTGACCATAATTTGATGTTCTCTAAATTCAAAATCATAATCAACCTTCTCATAAACAACAATTGAATTTTGAATGTTTCGAAAATTGGTATAAGATAAACTAATCGTTGCAGGATTATCAATATCAAAACCTAAACCAATACGATAGCCGTAATTTCGATTTCTAAAAATGTCCCGAAACTTATCATCAAAAGATAGAAGACCATTTTCTTTTTCATGTTGAAAATAGTTTGCACCTAAGATTCCTGCCTTTATAAATAACCTATCACTAAAAAAGAAACCTACTTCAATTGGCATATCCAAATGCCACTCAAAGTCACGAATAACGGTCAATTCATCTGTTTGTAAATTCTCCACTTCATAGTCGAGTGTACTAAAACCTAGTAAAAGACCACTTTGAAAAAATACTCGACCTGCTTTTAAGCGCAAGTAAGGACCAAATAGCCAAGGTGCATTTGGAGAACGAACATCAATACGTGAAGAATCTATCCCATCTGAGAATTCCAGCATTCCAGCAGGAATATGGCTAGGAGATTTACCTGTCATTATTCCAAATTTGACTTGTGCGTTAACTTGGAAAACAACTAAGCTAATTATAAATAGAATGGTAATTTTTTTCATAAATATAAGCTCTAAACATCAGGTGACTTCAAGAGATCCGATGCTTCTTTAATTTTATTTTCTAAAGGTTGATTTAAGAAAAGTCGAATTTGCCTTTCTATTTCATAAATAACATCGTCATTATTATCAAACTTAGAACGGTCGATTTCAGGTAATATGGTACATTTAAACTTATAACCAAACGGAACAGGAAACAGTTTATTTTCTTCTAAACGCCAAAAATTTTCTAATGCCACTGGAACAATCGTAGCTTCTGGCATTTTCTTTAGCATCACTGAAAGTCCGTGTTTTTTTAATGGGAGCATTTTCCCATCTTTTTCTCGTCGTCCTTCTGCAAAAATACATCCTGCTCGATTATTATCATTCAAGTATTTACAAAAATCAAGTATTTTCCTGGTCGCTTCACGAGAGTTTTTCCTGTCAATAAAAATAGAACCACCGTTTCTAATATTATAAGAAATACTTGGAAATCCTTTTGCCAGCGAGTCTTTTGCAATATATTTTGGATGATGTTTTCGCAATGCCCAACCGATTACAGGAATATCGTACATGCTTTGATGATTACTTACGATAATCATTGGCTTATCCGTTGGCAAATCGCCAGCGAGGTTTTTGACAGAAATGGTATTTCCTGAAAAAACCACTACCTGATTCATACAGAATTTCATTACATCTACTGCTAGCTTATGCCATTTGTAGCCAATAGACAATCCAAGCATTTGCAAGGGATGAAAAATGAGCATAATCAATCCAAATAATAGTGCAAATACAACTGTTGTGATGTAGTAAAAAGGTCTTAACCACTTCCTGTTCATAAATTTATTCTTGTCAATTTTACGGATTATTTCGGTTCTCTGAAAATTATTGTGGACAATAACATTTATTCGGTCAAGCCTCATGATAGAAATTACGAAATCTTGAAGATTTGGCAAATCTAATTCCTAGTTCCACAAAATTTTTCAAAGAATCGATTATTATTCCTGTAAAGGTATTCATTTCAAATAGACTTGCCAAAAGAGACTTTCCATACCGATAGGTATCGGTATAAAAACTTTGCAAGTCTACCCTATCCGTGCAAACGCCCGAACTGGAAAAGTCCCAACGCCTTTAAATTTTGGTGGAACGGCACTAAAAACAAAGCCTTCCGTCGGTAAAGCTTCCATATTGCACATGTGTTCAACAATCAAAATATCTGCACCAAGCAAAATTGTGTGAATCGGTCGGCTATTGTGCGCTGTATTATCTATATTATGCGAATCAATTCCAACTAATTGAACGCCACAATCTCGCAAATACTCCGCAGCTTCTACTGTCAAATATGGATTATTTTCAAAATATTGGTCGGTATTCCAATGAACGTCCCAGCCTGTGTGTATCAAAACTGCCCGATTTCTAATGTCGTAATTTTCTAAATGTGCTTTGGTAACCGCTTGACTTTCGGTAAATGGAACACTTATTTTAATGGCGTCCAATTCCGCAAACCGTTCTAATTCAACATCAGAAAGGTCTTTTCCATCTTCAAAACGGTGAAACGGACAATCAATATAAGTTCCTGTATTTCCGACCATTTCAATTTTTCCAATTTGAAAAGTCGTTCCTTCTTTATAATGTTCTTTTGAATCTTCTCTGCTCAAATAATCGCAGATAATTGGCGCAGGTAAGCCTTTGTAAGTTACCATTCCATCTTCTATCGTATGGCTTAGGTCAATAAGTTTCATTTTATTTTTTTTCATAAAATGCTAAAATTTTCTTTGTGGCAGATAAGCCAACCGCTTTTTTGAGCTGCTCTTCCGTTGCTTCTTTCACTTTCGTAACTGAACCAAATTCCGTCAATAATTTATTTGCCGTCTTCTCTCCTATTCCCGTTATATTGGTTAACTCCGTTGTTGTAAATGCTTTTGAGCGTTTATCTCTGTGAAATGTAATCGCAAAACGGTGCGCTTCATTTCTGGCTTGTTGAATGATTTTGAGCGTTTCGGAACGTTTGTCAATATATAAAGGAATAGAATCACCAGCAAAGAAAACCTCTTCCAGTTTCTTTGCTATACCGATTATCGTCACCTGATCCATCAAGTTTAGCAACTCCAAACTCTTCACCGCAGAACTCAATTGACCTTTACCACCATCAATAATAATCAATTGTGGAATCGGTTTTCCTTCTTTCAATCTTCGGCTATATCGACGAAAAACGACTTCTTCCATCGAAGCAAAATCATCTGGACCATCAACCGTTTTTATATTATAATGTCTATAATCTCGTTTTGCAGGTTTTCCATTACGGAAGCAAACCATCGAAGCGACAGGAAACGAGCCTTGAAAATTCGAGTTATCAAAACATTCAATATGAACGGGCAACTCTTTCATGCGCAAATCCTTTTTCATGGTCAACATAATGCGTTGCACTGAATTTTGTTTACCAGACTTGAGTGCTTCTTGTTTTAAATGTTGAAGTTTGAAATACTTGACATTTTTCATGGACAAGTCAACCAAGCTCTTCTTATCACCAATTTTAGGAACCATTATTTTAACTTCATTGTCAAACGATGGAATTTTGAACGGCACTAGAATTTCTGGAGAAATAGAATTGAATTTGCTACGAATCTCTTGTATCGAAAAGCTCAACAAATCAACAATATCATCATTTAAATTCTTTGTCAATTCCTGCGTAAATGTGTTAATAATTGCACCATTCACGACTTTCAAATAATTGACAAACGCCATTTTATCGGTCGT
>CAZMEH010000377.1:0-2745 GCA_964564885.1 uncultured Saprospiraceae bacterium
CTCTGAAAGAGTTATACAATTATAGTTTGTTGATTTAGTGTGGAACTCTTTCAGAGTTCGTTAATTCTTACTTTTTGACCACGGGTTCACACCCGTGGCTACTCATATTCAACCCTTTCAGGGTTGTAGGAGGTGAAAAATAATAATTGTCCATCTGTATGGGTACGGTAGATTTTGGAAACCTCTTAGGTCTATAATGAAGTATATTTTATCATTTCACTTTCCTTAAGTTGACGATATTAGACATTTAGTCATAGCGAGCAGTTGTTTTCGTTATTGTTTTAATCTTGCTATGCTGAATGGGCGTATCTCAATATATTTTTCCATTTTATATTATTACAGCTAACGCTACGACTTTCCCAAAGTTCCTTAAATCCTACTTTGAATTTTTAGTTACAAAATCACTAATATCATTCAAAACATCTTTGACGAATGCCCGCTTTCCAAGTAATTCCCATTTAACTAAAAAGCCAATCCCTGGATGCATAGTATTAAAATGTTTGCTTTTCAATAAGCCGTGTGTTGCTTCTGGATATATTTTTAATTGGTAATTATCAGTATTGTTTTTTAAAAAAATACGCTCATAAGTTTGATAAGATTCTTCAAAGTCAACATTCAAATCCTCTGCACCAAATATACCAAAAATTGGGCACTGAACATTTTTTAAATCTTCCTCTGCGTCACTTGAAATATTATTTTTGACAAAATAAAACCGCTCTTCGCTCATAAAATCACAATCCGTTTCTTTTGCATTTTTACATTGCTCTTTCTGGTAGGCGATATATTCAGGATACGTAATTTTTTTATTATAAATATTGAAATCAAGTGTGTTTTGCTTTACTTGTGCTTCAATTGTCACCTCATTAGCACCTTCCCCTTCTACTCTTTTTCGAGTTAAATAATTGCTTTGTCGTTTCCAATTAATTGCTCCTGAAACACTAATGATGAAATCAGGAAAATCAGATAAAGTCGCTACTTTAGGCATAACCCATCCTGCTTGACTAAAGCCAATTAAGCCTATCGAGGAAAAGTCAAAACGAGTATCCGCCTGAATAAATTCGATGGCGGTAATCACTTCGTTTGCTCGGTCTTCCATAGATTGATTGAGCCATTTTCCAGTACTTTGCCCGATGCCTTTTTTATCCCAAGACATACTTGCAATACCTTTTTTAGCTAACTCATTCCAGATAGGTTGATAATAGCCATAAGCATCCCTTTCTAGTTCTCCATCGCCATGAACGAAAATAGCTAAAGGGATTTTTTTACCAAGATTATATTTTTTATTCGGTAAATTTATAACTCCTTCGATGGTGTCAGATTGGAATTGAAAATGGATAACTTGACTTTGATAATTCGTTTTTCCACACAAGAAACTAATCACAAATACCAGTAAAACTACGACAAGACTTGTTCTTAATATTTTATTCATTTGAAAAAATTATGTGAAGACCTAGATTAATTCCAAGTCCACTTTGTTGTGAATAATCAATGGTTTCTGTAGGTGTACTAATCGTGTAAAAATTTAATGGAAAATCAAATCCCAAAGAGAATTTTAAAAAATCTTCCCATAGATAATTATAAGCGATACCTGCTTTAATAGTATAAAGATCTGTTGTGCTAACTTCATTATCCGCTGCGTAGGCAATGGAGAATGATTGCGTAGTGGCTAATATTTCTAAGTAATTTCTCTCATTTATCTTTTGCCACAATCTAATTTTATCGGGAAAAAGTATTTCGACACCTCGCTTTTCATTCTGAATTTGTAAACTCGCAACTGGAGCAACCAATAATCTATTTTCTAACTGATTTAGAAATAATCCAAACCCAAATGAAAACCTTTCATTTTGCCTTTTTTCCAAATAGGTCATACTTCCCCAAGTTAGGTTAGGCGTTATTTCTGATTTTAAAAAATCATCGGTCAAATTGAGAGAAAAGAGCGCAGTTGCATTCCATTTAGCAGTAATTTCTTTGGACAAACCCATCGCTAAAGAAAGCTGTGAAAATTTTGGTTGTTGATAAACGTTATTTGGAATATTTTGAAAAATGGAATCTGAGATAACCTCAGACAAATCTAATTTTTGCCGAACTTGCTGATAGTTTAAAGTGTAAAATGCGTCCCAACCTTTTTTGCCAATCGCATGTCCAAAGTTTAGGGACATTTTTAAATAATTCGTAGATGTATTAACATAATTCAAGGCATCATAATATTCATTTTCAATAAATGATTGCCCAGAGTTAGCATATCCCAAACTGAATAATTCAGTTTCATCTTGTGCAAAAATAATAGAAACATTTACAAGAAAGTACAGTACTAAAAACTGTTTTTTCATTAAGCTATTTTTATAAAATCGGATAGTAAATCTTCAACCCTTTTTTGAGTAGGTGCATTAAATTTATTTTCTGATTCAAATTGATTATTAATTACTGAAATAGGCAAGTTTTTAGGCATTACCCACATACCCATATGCATCAAAATACTAGCAAGATGGGTGAGTCCTGTCAAATTCCCTGCTCTTCCTTGAGCCACACCGATTATCGCCGCCTTCTTTCGGGGAAAAGTTTCCCCAAAATCGCTAGTCGAGATTATATCTATGAAGTATTTTAAAATACCCGCAAAACTTCCATTATACTCAGGTGTGATAAATAGAATTTTTTGAGCAGGGATAAAATATTTTGAACGAATCTCGTTGGCATAAGCCGATGTACTTTCATAAGTAGGAGTATTCAGTTTTTCAAAATTCACCG
>CAZMEH010000378.1:0-3076 GCA_964564885.1 uncultured Saprospiraceae bacterium
TATTTTAAAGATTACGGTTGTTAATCGTTACAATATAAACGCAAAGCCATCTATTTCTTTTATTAAAAACTTTGGTTTAAAGAATGGCGCAATTGCTTCTTCTGTTGGACATGATTCTCATAATATTATTTGTATTGGAGTAGACGATGCATCAATGACGAAAGCTATTAACCTTATAATTGAAGCGAAAGGTGGTATTTCTGCTGTTTCTAATAGCTCTTCTATGCTTTTAGAATTACCGATTGGAGGATTGATGACAGATAAAGACGGTTATGAAATTGCTAATCAATATATTATGATTGATAAAATGGTAAAAGAGATGGGATGTGACTTGACCGCACCATTTATGTCCCTTTCTTTTATGGCTCTTTTAGTAATTCCATCTTTAAAACTTAGTGATTTAGGTCTTTTTGATGGGATGAAGTTTCAATTTGTATAGTGCTTTCATTTTTAGGTTCTTGGACAAATTTAGTGGAGAATACATTTTTGATGAAAAATTTCATTCTAAAACTGCTCTGTCCAGTTTTCAAAAACGATAGAAGCAACAAGGCAATTCTCCAACTCTTTCATGAGGTTTTTCCCTTTCAAATTCTTCCCCATTTAACATAATTCTTCTATATTTGATACTAACTAACGAAACGGTGTCGGTTTTAAAAATCGACAAAGTTTAATATCTAAAACTGATTTAAAATCATATATGAAATACATAAAACCACTGTTTCCATTCATTGTTGGCTCACTAATTTTGTTTTTTACTCCATCAATAAGCGATTTGTCTATTGTTAATTTCATTGTTCAACTCTTATTGTTTGGCTTAGTCGTCTGCTTACCAATCTGGAAAACAGGAAGACTATCTTACGTAGATATTGCTTGGCCATGGGGCTTGGTATGTATTGGTATTTTGACGCTGCTTTTTAGTGATGGATATTTTTGGAGAGTTAGAATAATCTCAGGTGTTTATATATTTATCGGGTTGCGCATGGGACTCGGTGCATTGAAACTATGGCAGAAAGGATACATGCAAAAAGAATTTCCTCGATACTTATATCAACGTCGCCGTTGGGAACGAGCAGGCAAAACCAATACCATGTTAGCGATGCAAGTAGACGCATTGGCTCAAGGGTTAGCGAATGCCTCTTTTTTAGCTTTTCCTGCATTTATTATTGGTTCAAATCCAGATCCTTTCTTTTCCATTTTTGAGATTGTTGGATTGATTATATGGGTTTTAGCTTTTATTATGGAAACCATTGCGGATGGGCAGAAACTGACCTTTCTTCGTAAAATGTCCAAACTAGGCAAGAAAAATAAAGTTTGTAATGTCGGTTTGTGGCAATATTCGAGACATCCGAATTACTTTGCAGAATGGATGGTTTGGAATGCTTTAGTCATTGCAACTATACCATCTTGGATTGGGTTTTTGGCAATAGAATCGTTGTTGATTTGGATATTATTAGGAATAGGTTTGTTGTTTGTTTCGAGAGTGATGTATTTGTCGTTGGTATATTTAACGGGCGCTGTGCCTTCTGAGTACTACTCTTTGAAAAAAAGACCAGAATATAAAGAATATAAAGAACGAGTAAATATGTTTTTCCCAGGAATGCCTAAAAAAGGGAAGTAAACTATCTGTTGCTCAACTCGGTGATAAAGAAACCGTGATATTGGAAAATAAATAGAATTTATTTCCTACTCCCTTATACTTTGAAAATTTCAAAATGCTCTTGTAAGGTTTAAAAGAAACCGAACTATCTCAATTAGAAAATACATTAGTTGCCCGATTAGATGTTTTAGATTCTATTCAAGATGCGATTGATTTAGGCATTCAAAAGTTTGGTAAAATTGATGTTTTATTAATAATGCAGGTTATGGTGCTTTAGAATCGTTTTCAAGAGAAAGTATCCTTCGTCAATTTAATACAAATGTGATTAGATTGTTGGGTGTAACCAGAGCGATAACGCCACATTTCCTCCAAAATAAAAATGGTGTAATAATCAATATTTCCTCCATTGGCGGTCAAATGACATTTCCTTTAGGTTCATTGTATCACGGAACTAAGTTCGCCGTTGAAGGGATTTCAGAAGCACTTAGTTTTGAAATGGAGCAGATTGGTGTCAAGGTGAAAATTGTAGAACCGGGAATGATTGCCACTGATTTTGGTGGACGTTCATTTGATTTTCAAGCAGGTGATATTACTGAATATCAATCAATTATTGGTGCTTTAATGAAGGTGTGGTAAAGCGGTGATATGAAGCCTTCCCCTGCAAGTTTAGTTGCCGACGTTATTCGTCAAGCAGCTACCGATGAAAGTGTAACACTTTGTTGTAGGGTAGGAGATGACGCAAATTTCTTATTGGATAATCGTAAAAAAATGACGGAAGGTGATTTTATCAATATGCTAAAAAAGCAGTACGGATTGTAAGAAAAGCGATTGATTTTTGTTTTAAAACGGGCTTTGTAAAACTTTGAGGTTTTGCAAAGCCCATTTTTTTACTTTCTCCAATTCGTTAGTGCCTTAATCCATCAATACAGTTGTCCGTTATTTATGGATTAAAGCCGTAGTTATTTCAGTTTCTCTCCTAACAATGATATTTTTTTCAACCAATTTTTCCTAAAATCGGCACTTGAATTTTTAACGGTTGCAATATAGGTCACTTTAACAGGATTTATTCCGCAAAAATTTAAGGTTCCTTTTTTGAATTGATTAATAGCGGGACTTTTCATAAATAGAAAATTATACCATTTCGGGCTATCTGCGGTAATAATCAATCGAGCTGATTTTCCCTTCAAAAGCTTTTCGGGCAATGCCTTCCCTTCAACTGGCTGAAATGTAATGCCAGGTAAAAACGTTCTATCTATAAAGCCTTTCATCAAGGCAGGATAGCCGTACCACCACATTGGAAATACCCATACAATATGGTCGGCTTTTTTAATTTTTTCTATCGCATCAACCAAATCAGGTTCTAATTCCATTCTTTTCCGATAGCCAAATTTCAGATTAGGATTAAATTCTAAATCGGCAATATTAATTTGCGTCAATGTTGAATTTGTTTTTTTTGCACCTAAAATATAAGCCTCTGAT
>CAZMEH010000379.1:0-1986 GCA_964564885.1 uncultured Saprospiraceae bacterium
TATATAAGGCTTCAATTTCTTTTTCTCTTCCAAAAAAGATTTTTTTATCTTCTTTATCGTAAGAATTTAGAAATTTAAATGGATATTTTTTAGTTGTATTTTTCATTCTCTGATTGCTCTAATTAGTTCAATAGCGATTATATAACAAATTCCTATTCTCATCTAGTCTGCAAACTCAAGACAATAACCACGAAGTGGCTGAATATGAATAGCCACGGGTGCAACCCGTGGTTTAATTAAAAAACAATTCCCAACTACAGAGTAGTTGAACATTTTTTGCACATAAATATTTGACACCTGTCTGCTGATAGGCAGGTTCAACTACTTCGTAGTTGGTGAATGTTTCGATTTTAGACCATGGGTTGCACCCATGGCTATTCATATTCGACTACTTCGTAGTCATTGTAATTCAAACTTTATCATCCCATTAGTCTATTAGATTTAAAATATCATCATCTTCATCGTCAGAAACTGCATCGCTCGTTTCGCCGAGAATAGTTGCTTTAGCATTTTTAAAAATCCGTGCAATGACTTTGTGATTCTGTGGCGAAATGACTAAATGGTCTTCTTCATTTTCAATAAACTGATAATGCAAAGAAGGCAAATCACTTACCATCGGCGCATCCGAAAACAAATCATCTAAACCGTCCAAATCATCCAAATCATCATTCGATGGCGCTGTATTATATATTGGGTATTGCAAAAAGAAGACTTTGGAGTTAAGGTTTTTAGTCAAAGCATTTTCATCAATCACAAAAGGCGACAAGTTCAATGCTTGCGTAATATTGTCTTTATATAATAACACAGATTCCATATCCGTGAAAGATTCCATTTGCGTATCGGTATCTTTTGTACCTTGATCATTATAATTATTATCCAATTCGACTAAGATGTGTCTGTAGTGAGCAGGCGGTTCATTCCGAACTTTGATAACTTCTATATTCTTAATGACCACCAATTTATACTTAACTAAGTATTTAAAATCACATAGAAGATTAGCCAGTTGCGCTTCTCCTTTAATACAGTAATTTTCAATCAGTCGACTAGGAACATCGCTTTCAAGGACATTTTTAATAAAAATTAAAACGTCATGCGCTTTGGCAATCGAAGGAATATTGGACAAGCCATTTGGATAATCATTCAATTCATTGATATAGAATTTCCAACTTTTCCGATTGAAAATGCTAATAATCGCATTTACCAATAGGAGAAAATCAAAATACGGATACGTCTTTTCATTTAAATCAAAAAAGGCATTGAGCTGAACGGCTTCCGTATCGGTGTATTCTAGCTTGCCGCCATGTCGATTAATACTGTCCCAGAGGTCAGAAACCATAATGAATGCCATCAACTCCATTGTACGAAGGTGAATAGTAGAAATCTGTTGTAATCGTTCTTGCGAATAGCCACGAGATAAATCCGTCGAAAATAGCGTTCGCAAATGCACACTAATCGGTGCGAGATAACTCCTAATAATCGTATCTCTTAAATCTTGCGGTCTGATTTTTCGTTGACTAGCTTTGGCTTCCTTGATGAGCTTGACCGCATAAGGCGTATCTTTTATAGCAATAAAAACTTGTTTGACTAGCTTTGTATTCAGCGGAGGAATTGCACCGCCTTGATACGGTTGGTCATTTATCATGACTTCGTGATAGTTCTCTTTCGGTAAACCTTCGTCGAGAACGGATTGGTTTTCTGCTTTGAGATAAATGCCCCAAGGAATTTTATCGTCGCTTTTTCGTCGGAGTTTTAGTCCTTTTGTTTTGGAAGGTTCTTCTATTTTAATGTCTTTATAATTGGTTTCGAGGTAGCTTTTGGCACGAATAAAAGCCTCTTTGATGGAAGCTCCTGATACTAACGCACCATAAAACTGTTCTGCAAAATCCGTCGCTTTATTATCATTAATAGGAACAGAAGTCGCAATAACGGCTTTTACGCCAGCTTCAATCAAGCTTTCGACTTGCCCTTCGGTAGCGCAGCCATTCA
>CAZMEH010000380.1:0-2981 GCA_964564885.1 uncultured Saprospiraceae bacterium
ACGGCGCAGGCGCAGTTGTGCTACAACCGACCGAAGACGAGAAGCAAGGTGTTTATTCAACGCATCTTCATTCTGATGGTAAATATGCCGAAGAATTGGCTTTCATTAATCCTGGTGCACATGGCGGTTTTCATGCAAGCGAAGAAGAGAAAGCAAAATTTGGTTACGATGGTATTGATGCAGAATATGGCGGAATATTCTTAACGCCAAAAATGTGGGAAGATCAAGATATTTATCCTAACATGACTGGACCATTGGTATTTAAAAATGCGGTTCGTAAGATGCCTGAGGCGATTATGGAAGCATTAAATAAAAGTGGTTATAAACCCTCTGATATTGATATGTTAATTCCACATCAAGCGAATTTGCGTATTAGTCAGTTCGTTCAGCGCACACTCAAATTGCGTGATGACCAAGTCTTTAATAATATTCAGAAATACGGAAATACAACAGCTGCTTCTATTCCAATCGCTCTTTGTGAAGCATGGGAAGAAGGACACATCAAAGATGGTGACTTAGTTTGTTTAACTGCTTTTGGTAGTGGTTTTACTTGGGGCTCTGCTCTTTTAAGATGGTAGTTTTTTTTTAATTAAAAATTACGAATTACGAATTTTAATATGCGTTTTCGTAATACTTACAACCTGCTTGTAGCAGGTTGCAAGTCGTAAATCTGAAATTGTCAGTCAAATAACGGCTTTTGTGGTAATAAATGATATTATCACAAAAGCTGTTTTCTTTTTAAGCAATAAGTCATTAACTTCAGGACGTTATTACTTTTAATGGACAATGGACTTATTTATAAACAAGTCTAACTAAGGATGTTTAGAGAAATATGTTGTTACGAATCGTGCCGCAGCTAAAGGCGCTATATTTTGTATTTATATCGTTTTTCTACAAACCGTGCCGCAGCTCTGCTGCTGTGAAACATAATATTAGTAGCAGAGCTGCGGTACGATTTGTAGAAAAAGTGCAAAAAAATTGATATAGCGCCTTTAGCTGCGGCACAATTTTTCAAAAAAAGTATAGCAAACATTTCTCTGAACACTCTTAATTGACAATAGATAACGATTTTATTTAGTATTACTGGTCTGACTGCTCACAATGAACCTGTCTGCCGACAGGCAAGCGAAGTGAATGGTCTGACTGCTGACTTCTAACAATATGGCAATTACAGAAGCACAATTACGGGATCGACTTGGGCGATTTATTTTGATTTCAAATCTTGCGTTTGGCGGATTGATAGTCATTTATTATTTGGCTCGTGGATTCACTGATGAAGAGTTTGTAGAATTATTGAAAATCATTGTGCCTATCAAGGCTGCATATTTGACCGCATTGACTCGTTTTGTTGTTGCGAATAGAAATGTTGTCGAGCCCAAAGAGGATGATAGTTTACAGGTTAATGCATTGTTTGCGTCTACCTCTTTTATTATGATTACAGTGCATATTTCTAGTTTGATAGTTGCCGTTTCGCTTTATGCGTTGTTCAATTCGATGGAATTTGATAGCCTGAAAAATATCATTTTAGGATTAGAAACCTTCTTTGGCGTCTATGTTGGTTTGATAATTGCATCTATGTTTAGAGTAGATAACGAGCAAAATAAGAACCCTAATGAGAACTGACTTGACAAAACTCAACTAATCCAATAGTTGACAAACTAAGTTATTAGTTGTATATTCGAGTTTGCTTTTAAATAATGCTTCAACTTCTAAAAAATCACTTATCATGAAAAAGCTATTAACGCCTCTTGAGCTGAAAGTAATGAACATTTTATGGACAATCAAAAGCGGTTTCATAAAAGATATTCGAGAAAATTGGGACGAAAGTCCAGCTCCAGCATATAATACTATATCTACAATTGTAAGAATTTTGAAAGATAAAAAGGATTATATTGCTCATAAAGCGTACGGTCGCACACACGAATATTTTCCTAAGGTAACAAAGGAAGATTATCAAAGACAATTCTTAGATAATGCGGTAAGTAATGTTTTTTCGGGTTCTTTGTCCTCTTTGGTCTCAACTTTAGTTGATCAAGATGAAATTTCTACATCGGAATTGGATGAACTGCGTTCTATTTTAGCAAACTACGAAGGGAAATAGAATTTGTGCGCTGTGAGTAACAGAGAATATATCGTCGAAGTTTCGAGACAAGTATTCTCTGTTGCAAATGAATCCGACGTTAATTTCAAATTAGCATAAAAATGATATACTTATATATACTATTAAGTTACTTGTTGTCATTGATTGGTTTCGGTATTTACCGATATGCCATTAAGGATAAGATCACGCCAAAGCAACGAAAAGTCTATATCTATTCTTTCATTGTGTTAAGTTTTGCTTTACCCTGGGCTTTTGTTCAGAGTGCAAATATAGCGTTCATAGGACAACATGCTGAAATCACAACGCCAGATGATTTTGTCAATGAACCTGTTTTGGATGAAGCATTAAAATCCTGTTACGATAAAGTCGCTTCACAAGAAGGACTTTGTCATTGTGAGCAATTACAGCAATCTAACTTATTATATTATACACCAAATCAGTTTTATAATTTTTTGATTACGAATAAAGCGACTATTCAAATCATTTCAATCGGTATTTCAGCGATTGTTTTGTTAAGTTTATTGTTTAAAATTGGCTATTTGACGTTCTTAATATTGACGAGCCAACGACAAATTATTAGAATAGAAAATCGTGATTATAGATTACTGAGACGAAAAGGAAGCTTTTTAGCTGCATCATTTAGATTGTGGCACAGTTATATTCTTTGGCATCCAAATTTAGACGACTTGAGTCAATCGGAACAAGATGCCATCTTAATGCACGAGGTTTCTCACATCAAAAATGGTGATACTTTCGAGCAAATTGCATTGATATTTTTACAAATCGTTTGGTTCATCAATCCAATTTACTACTTAATCAAAAAAGAATTAGACTTGCTGAATGAATATATTGCAGATGCTTTTGCATTAGACAAAACAGG
>CAZMEH010000381.1:0-10800 GCA_964564885.1 uncultured Saprospiraceae bacterium
GGATAAAGTAAAAAGAAAAAATCGGGCTTTAGCCCAACACAGCACAATGTTGGACTAAAGTCCTAGTTTTTTTAAAATTCAAATCCACGAGCTAAAGCACGTGGCAATAGATGTAAAACACTGATAATCGATTAATTATTAATCTCCTTGACGCTAATCCGATTTCTCGGTGAGCACTCGGGAGATCTGACCGCTGACTTCTAAAATGTAGAGTAGTATGAATACTTTTATTACTTTATTTCCAAAACTTGAATAGTATCCAATTCCATATGTTTTTGAACAAACTTTCCAAGCCTATCTGAAACGGTTTTCCTATAACGATTTCCCGTTGATTCTTTCCATTTAACGGTTAATGTTGGTATAGTTTGCTGTATTGTATCCGTAGAAGTCAAGTCACCGAACGATAAATGCTCCAATTCTGGATAAAGCAAAGCTATATCTTTAAGCGTATGAGTTGCGCCCCTCAAACTATCTATGTGTAAGTTTAGCGCATTGATTTCGCCATCTTTCCGTTCTTTAAGTAATCGTTGCGCCTCTCTTTCTTTATGAATTTCGGTTCGCATCTGCTGGTCTATTTTAGTAATATCACTCGAATACGTTTGAACAACCGATAAATTTACTTTTTGTACATTATACGCAGGCAACATTTGTTCATAGAACTTGATAGAATCTTTTGGAATAATATCTCCGATTAATGAAATATTGAGCAGTAAGGAATCTGTTTTTCTACCGTTTTTATCTTTTATAGGTTTGCATTCCCAGCTAATGTGTCGATTAGGTTTTTCTAAATTCTCTATAATATACCTCTCTATGTTAACGTCTCTTTTAACTCCTTGAACAACACCTCTCAATATAAAAATACTAGGAATGATCATAATTAAAACAAAAACAACAATGGCTAATGTCGCTCGTTTTTGTTCGGTGTTATTGACATACTTTTTCTGTCTAAAACCTAATAACCTCACAACAATATAAGTGGCTAGCGCAATAAAAATACAGTTTAAGAAAAACAAGTAGAACGAGTTGAAGAAGATGACCCAATTTCCAGTTGCTATACCATAACCAGATACACAAAGCGGCGGTAATAACGCTGTTGCAATGGCGACGCCTGGTATCGCATTTGATTTTTCCATTCTTGAACCAGAGACAATTCCTGCAATTCCACCAAAGAAAGCAACTAAAACATCTAATAGAGTAGGAGAGGTTCTAGCTAAAATTTCAGAAGTGGGTTTTCCTAATGGCGTCAAGAAAAAGTACAAACAACTGACGATTAAGCTGACTGCAATGGCGATACCAAAATGATACAAAGATTGATAAAGCGTCGTTCTATCGTTGATACCAATAGATAAACCAACACCAAGAATCGGAGACATTAGCGGAGAAATCAACATCGCACCAATAATAACAGCGGGAGAATTTAAATCTAAACCAAGTGAAGCAACCATAATAGCCGCACCTAGCAGCCAAACATTAGAGCCTTTGATTTCTATATTCTTCTTAATCGAGTCCCGTGTTCCTTGCTCGTCTAATCCTTCTTTAATATCGGTAATGTCATGTATAAATTTGCCGAATTTTTTTAAAAAGCTACCAATATCAGACATCATACCTTGCATATGATTTTCACTCTGATTAGGGTTTGAAGGTTTTTTTTTGTTGTTAGTTGTTTCGTCCACGGTGTTTTCTGTATTAAATATTAGACAAGTAAAAAGTCCTTCAAGTTATCGTTTTAGGTTTTATTCTCAAAATATTTGTTCTAATTATTTTCAACAAAACTATCATAGTTTTATCATTTGTAATGATGGTTTTACTTTTACCCGTAAAATGATCTATATTGGCAAGTCTTCATATTAACGATTTTCATTATACCACTGCACATTTTGGTTCTTTGAAAAATCTCGTGGAAGTTTCAAAAGGCGGCTGACGGCAAACGGCAAGGCGTTTTTTCTGCGAAAAATATTTTATCACGGAATTTTTCAAAGAACCCACATTTTTTTAAAATAGAAATTAGATTTTCAAATCAACAAATTGAATGAATGTAAAAAAGACTCATGAGGTTCCAAAGACAGGTTGGAAGGGATTAAAAGAGAATTGGCGTTCGGATTTATTAGCAGCCATAAGTGTCTCTTTGGTTGCTATGCCGTTAGGTTTAGGCGTCGCAGTTGCTTCTGGCGCAGAGCCAATTTCAGGTTTAATTTCAGCTATTATTGGTGGAATTGTAGTGACGCTTTTTAGAGGTAGTCATTTAGCTATTAATGGACCTGCGGCAGGGTTGATAGCGGTAGTCTTAGCCGGAATTGTGTCTCTAGAAGATGGTTCTGGACAAACTTTTAATTACGTACTTGCTGCGATAACCATTGCTGGAGGTTTGCAAGTTTTATTAGGAATGCTCAAACTTGGTAAAATAGCGGAAATTATACCTTCTTCTGTTATTCAAGGCGTTATGGTAGCTATTGGTATTATTATATTTGCGAGCCAAATACATATTGCATTAGGTACTACAACGGAGTTTAAAAACCCTATTGATAAAATAGTCGATGTATTTCATCAGTTTCCAAATGTTAGTATTCCAATATTAACCATTGCTTTTATTGGCTTATTACTGCTTATTTTTATACCGAAAATAGAACTGCGATTATTTCAATTCTTTCCTGCATCGCTCTGGGTTTTGGTGGTTTCTATTCCGCTAGTTTTTGGATTTAACTATCTCGGAGGTGATTTTGCGATTAGCTCAGATTACCTGATTACGTTGCCAGACAATCCGCTAGATGCATTGATGTTTCCAAATTTCAGTAAAATTGGGACACTTGATTTTTGGTTAGTGGTTATCTCAATCACTTTGATCGCTTCGATCCAAACGCTTGCCATGGCTAAAGCGGTGGATAAACTCGATCCATATAAACGTAAGACGAATCTTGATAAAGACTTAATAGGTGTTGGAATTGGTACAATGGTAGCAGGAGCAATAGGCGGTTTACCTATTATTACGGTTATCGTCCGAAGCACGGTCAACATTCACAATAATGCGCACACAAAATGGTCAAATTTCTATCATGGCGTATTTTTAATTATATTTTTAATCGTTTTAGCACCAGTTATTAAGCTCGTTCCTTTAGCAGCATTAGCGGCTATATTAGTATATATTGGTTTCAAATTGGCTTCACCTGACGTGTTCAAACAGATTTATTCCTTAGGAATTGAGCAGTTGTTATTTATGTTATTTACAACAGTTGTTACGCTTTATACTGATTTGTTGATTGGTATTTTGTGTGGAACAATATTTACATTATTGATACATTTACTTTTATCAAGAATGCCAATTGATGCCTTTTTTAGAATGTCGTTGAAGTCTGGTTCAAAGCTGATTAAGAGACCAAACGGTAATTATGAACTAAGAATAAAAGGAATTGCAAATTTCTTATCTATTTTCAATTTCAAGAAACTAACCAACAGAATACCAGATGGTGCGAATGTGAAAATAAACATGACACAAGCTAGGTTAGTTGATTTGACATTTATGGAAAATGTGATTGAGTTTTTGCGAGATCAGGAAGATACAGGCGGAAAAGTAACGATTAATGGTTTAGAGAATCATGCTTCTTCCTCTTCTCATAATCGTTCGTTGAAAATATCACTCAAACCAATTCAACCTAAATTATCGCCAAGGCAAGTTCATTTAAAAGAGATTGCAGCGAAAAATAATTATACATTCAAAAGCGAAATCAATTGGAATACCTCTTATCTTAGAAACTTCCATTTCTTTGAAATTAGACCGATTGAGCGTAAAAATAACTGCATGCATGGTAGTTATTTGGGTAGTAATATCAAATGGGAAATCTCAGATGTGACCTTTAACGAAAGTGTATCTATTGCATCAGAAATTCATCATTCTACGGTTCAAATTGTGCATTTACCTGTTAGGATTCCTAAATTCCTTCTAGAAAAAGAAGGCATTTTTGATAAAATATTTGATAAAATCATGGCTTTCTCTGGCTACAAGGATATTGATTTTGAATTGTATCCTAATTTCTCAGATAAATACTTATTGATGGGTGATAATCAAGAGGAATTAGAAGCATTTTTTACCAAGTCTATTGTTCAATACTTGGAACAGAAAGAGGTTTATCATATTGAAAGTAACGGAGAAGCATTATTGATTTTCAAAAAACTAAAATTTGCGAAAACAAACGAAACGTTAGATATTTTAGATTTTTCAGAGCATTTGATTGAACACATCTTAAAAAATAAACAAACATTAATAGACGGTTAAGACGGTCGGCTGCGCCTTGACGGACGCTTTGCTTGACGGTAAACGGTCGGCTTTGCCTTGACGGATGACGGACGCTAACGCTTTAATTGCTATTTGGGTCGTTCGTCGTCAAGCAAAGCGTCTGTCTACCTTCAAGGCGAAGCCGATCGTTTACCGTGTGCCGTCTTACCATTTTTGGTTGATGGAAAATGCAAAAAATATAAATAGGTCAATAAAACATGAAAGTTAGTCTGAATAAACAATCAAAAATTATATTTTTATAATATCATGTTATTATTCATTTAAACATTTCAAAAAATAGAATTATCAAAATGGCTAGAACTATCGAAATTAATCACAGAGAGATCATGGATGCTGCAAAGGCATCATTAGAAGGCGTATGGAATAACGCTGCATTAGTTATATTTGTCTACGTTTTAATCATAGCTGCGGTATCTTCGCTTCCATTTGCTTCGTCACTTGCGTCGTTAATTATTTCAGGGCCATTTGGACTAGGTATTGCGATTTTTTCGTTGAAGCTATCCAATAATGAAACAACAAACATAAGTGATATCTTCGAAGGATTTAAAAACTTCGTACCAGCCCTTTTAACTTATTTGATAATGGTAGCTGTTGTTACAATTGGTCTTGTGTTATTTATAGTACCAGGTATTATTTTAGCATTTGGACTTAGTCAAGCGATGTTTATTTTATCGGAAGAACCAGAAATGCCTGCGGCGGACGTCTTAAGAAAGAGTTGGGAAATGATGAAAGGATATAAAATGGACTATTTCATATTGTCTATTCGATTTCTTCCTTGGGCGATATTATGCATCTTTACTTTAGGAATTGGCTTTTTGTGGTTGTTACCTTATATATATACTACATTCGCTAATTTTTATAAAAAAATAAGTGGTGATAATAGATTTGAAGAAGATGATATTTTAGATCATTTGGTAGAATAAAAAATAGGCTCTTTGACAATTACTTCGTCAAAGAGCCTATTTTTTATGTCCACAGCGTAGGTTTCCAAAATGTCAAACGTCTATTTAGAATAATAATTCTTCAATTTATTAATCCCAAATCCTCTTATATTTTCAATAAAATATGTTCTAAATCTGCTTGATTTACGTAAAAGCAAATGATGGGAATCGAAAAATTCAACACATTCACGCATACCGCACAAAAAATATCAAAGACCGTTTATCATTTTGATAATGAAGGGCCAGCGATTATTGTGATGCACGAACTCACTGGCTTAACGGCGGAATGTATAGCATTGGGCGAACGATTATTGGAAAGAGGTTTTTCGGTGTATATGCCTTTGATGTTTGGAAAACCGAATAGTCGCAAGACGAGTTCTAACCTATTTGGATTGTGTATCAGTTTGGAATTTAACTTGTTTGCGAAAGGTCAAACGAGTGCGATGGTTGAATGGATGCGTGATTTATGTCGAACGATTCACGCTAAACGAGGTGGCAAAGGTCTTGGCGCAATCGGCATGTGTATGACTGGAAATTTTGCGATTCCTTTGGCGATTGAGCCGAGTATGTTAGCGCCCGTTGTCACTCAACCTTCTTTGCCATTTCCATTGACAGAGGTTCATAAATCTGACCTTGGATTGTCTATAAAAGATTTAGAAGAAGCAAAAGCACGAATTAAGAAAGATAATATTGTTATCAAATCGTATCGTTTTGTTACTGATCCATTTGTCGCAAAATCAAGAATGGAACGCTTCGAAAAATTCTTCGGAAAAGATGTTTTTCAATATCGTGATGTGCCTGCAAATAAGCCTTGTCACTCGATATTAACAGGTGATTTTGTCAACGAACCGAATCATCCGACTTATCAGGTTTTTGAAGAAATTATTGATTTTTTTGACGAGCGACTTTGTTGACGGTAGACGGTCGGCTTTGCCTTCACGAACGTTTCACTGACGGACGCTGCGCTTGACAGCAAAAGTAGTGTTGTAAAATCCTCAAACGAAAAGTGTCCGTCAAGCGCAGCGTTCGTCAACTGTCTTCTAATCAATCAATTTTTCCAATTCAACTTCTAGCTCCATTTCTTTACTATCATCTAAACCTGCGAAACTGAAAATGACTTTTCCTGTTCCGTCGAGCAACACCATTTCAGGATAACCGATTGCGCCATAATTTTCGATAATGGATGGATTGACCATTAGGTTGGAGAAGTTGACATGTTGGCTATTTAAAATTTTCAAGACAGCAGCGTTTGATATATTAATGCCCTCCTCTGGTATTCGTATATTTTGTTCTTCAAGGATTTGTTTATTCTTTTTGTTCTCTATAAAATCCTTCACTCGCTTAGATAAAACGGTCTGATTGGAAGTTACGCCGATAAATACAATCCCATAAGGTGCATATTTTGAACTCAAATTATTGATATAGTTCAAATGGTTAACCGAGTTTGATTGTTCTCCATTCCAAAAATACAGGACAACAGGCGTATTTAAGTATTCAAATAATGAAACTTCCCTTTCTTCAAAAATACTCCATCCAACTAAATTAGGCGCATCTTGTCCTGGATAAATCAATTCTTTTGTTTGGTCTTTTGCTCGAAGGTATTTATAAATATCATAATTTTCTAGGATAGCATCTCGTCTTTTTTGAATATCAACCAAAGTGATTTTATCATAACTTTCAATATCATATTGCCATTCATCATATTGAAAACCATCCATGTTTTGGTATCTGTATTGTTCTACCACTTTTACAATATCAAATGATGTTTGGTCAATCCATAAGTCAGTTTGTTGATCTCGATACTTGTCTGACGGTTCTTTTTTGATTTGAATATGATAGCAATCATATGTTTTAAAAGAGGTTTCTTCAACAAAAACAGCTCCTTGTAAAAGTTCTTTTAAAAATACTGGATACAAGAAATAACGATTCAATAACACGTTATTTGGGATGCTACCTAAACTCCTAGCATTATCTTGCGTAACTCTTCTATCGTCAATGGATTGAGATTTGTACGTCAATATTTCACCATCATAGACATATTCTAGACTCCGCAGCTGAACGATATTACCATTGTCTACTCTGTGTTCATCATTTGAAATAAGTATGGACGAATAGCCTTTTGCAAACATATCTTCTCCGTTTCTAATAATATTACAAGTCGCAAATTTTGAAGTAGTATCTAAGCTCCAATACATTTTATTGTGGTGAAGTACATCATAAGTAACGGATTGATGAGACGTGATTTTGTCAAGTACCTTTGTTGTAATTTCTTTAATATTAACACCTTGAGAAAGTGCTAATTGGCTTGTAAAGACGAAGAGTAGGATGATTATTTTTTTCATAAATAGTTTCTTGATGCTTTATAACTAAAGTCTTAGGTAAAGATAGTAAATAATATTTTTAGTTTTAAAAAAGAATGGAAGGTGTCTTTAGAGGAGAGAGCAGAGAAGAGAGAGGATTTGGTTTTTTAATTAAAGTTAAAATTAAAAATAAATATCTCTGCTCTCTCTTCTTTATATTTAACTTTGAAACAGATTGAAGCTGATTCAATATCATTAAACAAGTTCCAAGAATAGAAATAAAAAATTATGTCTTTTAAATACGATAAAGCAGAGTTACAAGATTTCATCAAAAGAGGATTTCACGAAGATGTCAGAGGTGGCGATCATACCTCGTTAGCCTGTATTCCTGCGGACAAACAAAGCAAAGCAAGGTTATTGATTAAAGATGATGGCGTTTTGGCTGGTGTAGAAGTTGCGCTTGCAATCTTCAAGTATGCTGACCCAAATGCAAAAATTGAAGTTTTCATCGAAGACGGCGCAACGGTCAAATATGGCGAAGTGGCTTTTATTGTTGAATGCAACGCACAAGCATTATTACGTGCAGAACGCTTGGCATTGAACACGATGCAGCGCATGAGCGGAATTGCAACGATGACCAAACGTTATACGGATGAAGTCAAAGATTTAGATGTAAAAATCCTTGATACTAGAAAAACAACGCCGTTGATGCGAATGTTTGAAAAATGGGCGGTGTATATTGGCGGAGGAACGAACTATCGCTGGGGCTTGTACGATTGGGTGATGATAAAAGATAATCACATTGATGCGGCTGGCGGAGTTGTAGAAGCAATTGAAAGTGTTGCAGCCTACCAAAAAGCCAATAATTTCAATTTGAATGTAACGGTTGAAGTTCGTGATTTGGAAGAGTTACACAAAGTTTTATCTGTTGGAAAAGTGACTCGAATTATGTTGGATAATTTCACAGCTGATTTGCAAAGGGAAGCGGTAGCGATTATTAATAAGCGATTTGAAGTGGAAGCTTCTGGCGGAATTACGATGGAAACGCTTCGAGCAAAGGCGGAAACTGGCGTTGATTATGTCTCCGTTGGCGCATTGACGCATTCTAATCCTAGCCTTGATATGAGTTTGAAAATCATGGGTTAAGTAGTGTTTTAGGTAGTAAGTTTTAAGTAATCGGACAGGTTTAATCTACACTTAAATTTTGTCCAATGGGTTTCAACCCATTGCTTATCAAGTTCTTATACAGCAATGGGTTAAAACCCATTGGACGTTTGATTATGTCCAGGTACTTAGGTAGTAGATTTTCCACCTACTACCTACTACTTATTTCGCTTTCTTCTTTGGATTATCCTTTATAAAACTACTCCAATCTTTGTATTTCTTTTTGCCGCCTAATTTGCTGCTAGACTTGAAATAGTGACAAACTGCTGTTCCCAAAGCATCAAAAGCATCTAAATATTCAGATTCTAATTTTTTCTTAAAAATGGTGTGCAGCATCGCCGCAACCTGTTCTTTTGATGCGCTACCGCTTCCTGTTACAGATTGTTTGATTTCTCTTGGCGCATATTCTTCAAAGGTCAATCCTCTGGAAATAGCGGCTGCCATCGCTACACCTTGCGCTCGTCCGAGCTTGAGCATAGACTGAACGTTTTTACCAAAGAAAGGAGCTTCCAACGCCATTTCGTCAGGTTGGTATTTATCAATGATAAGTACTAATTCGTCAAAAATATGTTTGAGTTTCTCTTGGTATTCAGTAAAATTTTTCATGTACAGAATGCCCATTTCAATAACAACAAGCGTTTTGCCTTGAACTTCAAGCACTGCAAAACCCATGATATTTGTACCTGGGTCAATACCTAATATTCTTCTATGTTTCACTGAATTCAAATGTTTTGATTGTAAAAATGACGATTTTAAAACAAATCATTGCAAATATAGTGTTTTTAATAAATACTTGTCAATAAAGACTAATACTTGAAGTCAAAAGAGGCTAAAATCCTATACTTGAAAATTTCTGCTAAAAAATCAAAGGAATAATTTAACCTAAAACAAGAAGCTAAAGTAATTCTGAATTAAGTTATCTATTTTTATAATGGATAGTTGTTTGATAATCAGTCGTCTTGTTAATTATAAACAGGCGTTAATTAAATACCGTTCAAAAGAAAACTATTAATTATGTAGTTTTGTGAAAATTATTAAAATACTGAATGGATAAAATTCGCCTGCTATATCATCAAGCTCAGAAGAGCATAATTCTAAACAATAAAACGCTCAACTTTATTCTAAAAAGTATTGTCGTTTTAGGTGTAGGTTATGCTTTATATAATAAGATCGCTTCTGAAGATGAATTGCCTCAGATGTTGGATAATATTAGTACTTACCTTGTTTTTCCTAATCTCTATTTACTGTTTTTTGCTTTTCTGTTGATGCCTATTATGTTTTGGGCAGAAAGTTATCGATGGTTATTATTAGTCAGAAAGATTGTTCCAGAATCTTCTGCAACTATGCGTAAATCGGTTAAAGCTATGATTTCTGGTCAAACGCTTGGTATGTTTATTCCTTATCGAATTGGCAAAATTGGTGGTCGAATTGTAGTCTATGCGACGAAGAAAAAATGGGAATTAGTGGTGGTTACCCTATTTGATGGCGAAGGAATGAAGCTGCTTTATGATATTGCAGGGCTTGGAGGAGCTGTTTATATCCTATATCGTTATTTTGAAGTCGATTTTATAACAAGTGTGATAATAGGAATTATTGTTTTTTTAATATTGATGATTAGACTTTATTTCTTTTTTAATGTTAAAGTTTTAATTAACTGGTTAACTCGTTTTAGTGCTTTAGAAAAAGTAGTTAGAAAACTAAAAGTTATTCAAGAATATAATAAAGTAGAATTATTTAAAGTGCTGCAAATATCTGTATTTCGGATGCTTTTAAATTTTTTACAATATTATTTACTACTTCGTTTCTTTCATGTTGAAGTGGGATTATTAAAAGCGTTTGTCCTAATTGGCGCAATTTATTTCTTTGTCGCTAATCTTCCGCTTCCTGCGCTTGCAGGGCTTTTTGCTCGAATTCATATTGCGCTGTTCATTTGGAGTCAATTTTCGGATAATGTAATAAGTATCAGTAGTATTCCGTTTTTACTGTGGATATTTAATTCATTAATTCCAGCATTAGTAGGTTCTATTTTTGTAATGAACCTCAATATTGCTAAGAATTTGAGCTATGAACGATAAAAAAATCACACAAACTATTTCTACGGTAGACG
>CAZMEH010000382.1:0-2215 GCA_964564885.1 uncultured Saprospiraceae bacterium
AGGTTATTTGTAAATTTTGTATTTTTTGCTGCTGTTCTAATTCTTGTATTTCATTGTTTTGTGCTGCTGTTTCGAATTGAACTTCTAATTCACTCACTTTATCCTGTGTTTCTTTTCCAATGACCGAATCCCGCAAAGTGTAATACATATTTTGATACTCCATAGCTTTACTATAATTACCACTTTTCTCATAGGTCACTGACATATCTTTATAAGTATCGTATTCAATACTAGTCAACTTGTATTTACGAGCTGTATCTACACCGTTTTGATAATTTGAAAATGCCTTTTTAAAATCGCCCATTAACGAATAAGTATATCCCAAATTACCATATCCCATTGCTATTTCATCCGCTTTGTTGTTCTTTAGACTATATTCTAAACTATTTATTGCATAAGGTAATGCAGATTCACCTTGGTTTTTCATTAAATAAAAATAGCAAATGCTATGACTCGTCCTCGATTTCATTTCTTCCTCACCTAACTCATCAAACATTTCGTAAGCTTGAGTAAAGTTTTCCAAACCTTCATCATACAGTCCCAATGCTGTATTCATATTTCCAATATTTCTAATTGCCTGCGCTTCCTTAAATTTAAGACCAAGTTCTTTAAAAATATTTAATGCTTTAATGTAAGTAGATTTTGATTTTTCGAAACGCACAAGTTTTATATAAACCTTCGCTAGCCTTATCAAACCTAAAGCTTCTAAACGAGCATCGCTCATTTCTTTTGCAAGCGTAATACTTTTTTGAAATTTAACTAAAGCCTCATCGTATTGATTATTATCCAAATAAAAAGAGCCAATGACTTTATGCGCTTTCCATTCACTATTTTTATCTTGCTTTTTAATAGCAAACTTTAAAGTGCTTTCCATCAATTTAATAGCAGCATCAGCATCATTTTTTTTCATTTCATTAGCTCTATCTAGTCTTGCATTTACGGTATCTTGAACTACTGACTGTCCAAGAACTGAGAAGCTAAAAAGTTGTACTAAAAGCACAAAAAAAATTAGAAACCTTAGTTTTTTCATTAAAAAGAGTTGAATAGTATAAAACAATCTGTGTTGTAAGTGTTTTGTGTAGATGCAAAAAATAGACTTTTTCCTTGTCTTCTACCTAAATAATTAAAAAAAAGGGAATTGGAAAATTTTTTCGATTAAAAATAACAAAACTAGTGCAGCAGACAGTAAATAGTTAGCATAACTTATTGATTTTCAATTTTTTATATTAAAATATAATTATCAGTTATTTATGGATTAAGTCACTAGTAGTATTTAAATTTAAAAAGCCCAAAGGATATTCATTTTTTAATACAAAAGTTATTGAACTTGTTTAAAAGACTTTGAAGAAAAATAAAATTAGCAACCTTTTGAATCAAAACACTCGACAAACTCAATTACTCAATCATTAACGATAAAATTTAAGGTTTAACGAAGCCCATCTTATCATTTATAAATCAAATCTTCAACTTGCAAAAAGTGCTTTACTCAGCAACGAAAAAAACACCATTTCAATAGAAGGATTATCAGTAAATGGATTAATTTCAATTTTGATAATTGAACTTTTTTTAGATTAAAGTTATATTAATTTAAAAAATGCTATGTCACTTTTTTTAAAAAAATAGAGTATAAGTTTCATTTTTAATATACTAAGGGTTTTTAGGCTAAAAAGGTTGCAAAAGTCGTTAATTATTATTTTTGAAAAAGAGGTACGAAACCTAAATAATAACTAACTTTTAGATTAATACAACAAACTAACAGTCTATTCTACGGCTGTTAGTCCGTTCTTTTATTTAGATAGGCACTACGGTAAAAAGTGTGAGTAGAGTTTTACTCTATACTCCTTTATTGAAATTTCAACTTTTTATATTAAAGCCATTCCTGCAAAATCAGGTTTAGTTACATAAAAATTTCTCTATTTGAAAAGTTCCGAAGGTGAAAAGTATTTAGTGAAGAAATATAAATAAGTTGCACCACAAGACCATTTTATTTATATTCCTTCACTTACCCACACTTTTCACCGTAGTGCCATTTAAAATAAGATAATAACTGATTGTCATCCGTAAAACGGACTGACAACAGATTACCTTATTCTAAATAAAGCTGGCTTTCTTCGTGAATGGTTATGGAATTAGTCCTACAACTACATCACCATATTTTCAACGTCCGACTACCTCAGCATCAGAAGCATTTGAAAACAAATGGAATCCATTTTTT
>CAZMEH010000383.1:0-4197 GCA_964564885.1 uncultured Saprospiraceae bacterium
GATTATTAAGTGGATTATTGATACAAGCCTTTAAGTCTTTACCTATTTGTTGTTTTGTTAGCATTTTTTACGATTGACGCCTGCCTGTCGTGCCTTGGCAGGCAGGGTTAACGGTTAACGGTTGACGGAAAATTACTAAAGTAGTTTTTTAACGATATTTTGCCGTCTACCGTCAGCGAAGCGTCCATCAAGGCGAAGCCGTCCGTCTACCGTCCTCTAAAACTCTATTTTGTATAAAAATACTGGAAATAATCCTAATTGATATTCTGTATCAATTTGATTGGTATTTTCATTATAATTTTGGCTAAAAACATTATCACGATTGACAAAATTCTCAATAGAGATTGACCATATTTGCGAGACCTTTTTCATATTACTTCTAAAAGATAATTGAATATCTGGTTTAAAATAGGTGCGAAATTGCTCTTCAAAAGCTTGGTCTTCATAATAAACCGCTTCACCTGCCAAGATAGAAGCAGCTTCATTCAATGGCGTATAACGTCTTCCGCCAGCTAGAGCAGCTTTTAAATCAATCGTCAAGAAATTATTTTTTCCAATAGGAAATTCCATTCCGACTAAAGCATTCACCATGTAATTTGTATTGAAAGCCGTATTTCTCCAAACATCATCGCTGCCTGCATACTTAGAATCAAACAATGAAGTCGTCAATAATAGATAATAATTATCGCTAAAGAATTTTTCAATCGTCAATTCTAAACCATAATTACGACCAACACCTCCATTGACCAAACTATCAATACCTGTATTCCCAAAGTTGTTACCGTAATTTAACATTGAAAAATTACTTACGTTGCTTTCTATTGGCGCATTTGTAATACTTTGATAATACGTTTCTCCTTTTAATCTCCAATTGTCATTAATTGAATAATCGTAACCTAATACAAAATGATTACTAGAAGTAAAATCTAAATCCTTGTTGGTTTCTATATAATTATCTGTATTTGTGATGGTTTGATTAAAATAGACAGGAAAAGGCTGCATTTGTGCATGACGACCATAAGCCATACTCAATCGCTGCTTTCCGTTGATTTGATATTGAAAAGCTAATCTCGGCTCAATAGAACTGCTATTGTTCAACTCTAAAGCTTGACCATACAAACCACTAACCATTGTCCATTTCGGTGTCAATTTATATTTGGTTTGTGCAAATCCTTGTATCAGAAAAGCACCGCCTTCTGTATTTCTAATCGTTTGATAAATAGCATCGTCTGTTCGAAAACTATCCACGAGCGTAGAATAAAAATAATTTGCGGTGACACCTGTTTTAAGTGTTAATCGACGGTTGATCTTATTTTGATAAATCAATTTAGCACTATATCGCTGTTGTATGAAATTAGAATTATAATTAAGATTTGTCTTTTCCCCTAAGCTATCCGTATCATAAATTCTAGTTTTTTCCTCCTTAACTGTGCCACTTAATGTAAACTTTGTGAATGATTTATCATTGATAATATATCGGTGAGTAATACCAATTACGCCCATACTTGTACCATTCCTTAAATCTTGCTCACCATTTAGGTTCAGTTCGCCTTCTTCTCTTTCTTTTGCCAACATCTCAATCGAACTTACTCCTCCAACACCAAATATACTAATATTACCTAGAGCAGATTTTGGCATATTAATTTTGAATGAAAGGTCTTGATATTTTGGAATACCAACAACACCCAAGTTGATACCAATCAAATCGAAAAGGTCTAAAGTAGAGTAACGATAGTTTGCCAAGAAAGAAGAATTATTTTCTTTATTAATCGGCCCTTCTGCACCTAATTCAACACCATTGAAACCAATCTGTCCTAAGAATTCATACTTTTTATTATTCCCGTTTCTAAGTTTCAAATCAAAAACACCTGAATTAGCATTTCCATATTCCGCATTAAACGCACCTGTTGAGAAGTCAGAATTCGCTAAAACATTATTATTCAACATACTTACAGGTCCGCCCGTAGAACCAAAACCGCCAAAGTGATTAGGATTTGGAACATCAATTCCTTCTATTCGCCAAAGTAATCCTAACGGAGAATTTCCTCGAATAATAATATCGTTTCGGCTATCATTTGCACCAGAAACACCTGCAAAGTTAGTCGCCATACGAGATACATCTCCTCTTGCGCCTGCGTATCGTTGCGTTTCTTCTGTTCTAAATTGACGAGTACTGACCGTTGCCATTTCGTTCAGCGCCCTGTCTTTTCCTTGTTCACTCGCAATCACTACAACTTCTCCGCTCTCGAATGCTTTTTCTACCATATTTATAGTCAAAACGACTTCTTTTCCAGAAGTTAGAATGAGATTAGAAACAGTTTGGTCTTCGTAACCCAGATAAGTTACCGCTAAGCTTTGGCGACCAATCGGTACATTTTCAATTACAAATTCACCCATTAAGTCAGTACTAGCACCTTTCTCCAGATTTTCTATCATCACCAAAGCACCGATAAGAGGTGTTTCTGTTTCTTGGTCAATTATTTTTCCTCTAATGGTTTGCGTAATCGTATTTTGAGCTTGTAAATTTGCGTTGATAGTTAATAAAACTAATAATACGCCGTATAATTTTTTCATAGTTTACTTTTTTTTATACCGCAAACTTATTTGTTCGCAATAATATAAACAATGAAATAGTGATGAACCGTAGATTTCGAATACTGAAATGGAGGATTGATGATTGTTAAACACTTTACCATACAAATTATCTAAAACAAACAACTTGCTCCGCAATGGAAACCTGTATATATGTCAGTCACAACAACTTTTGTATTATGTGAATACCGAAGATTTAAATTAGTGCTAAGAATAATATTTTCCTTCAAATTATATCGAATACCAGCACCTAGATAAGCCTCTATAAAACGCTTATTATCACTTGGTGGATAGACAATTTCGGTGATATTGAATATGGAAACTGCTCCTTCTATCAATCCTTCGATATTGTAATTGCTGATAGTTATTTGATTTAAACTAAGACCTCCTTTTATTTCATAGTTCAATTGTTTTTTTCCTAAATGATAAACTACACCAATCGGTATTTGTACCCAATCCAACTGTTTCTCTACGGAGAACAAAGATATAATCCAATCATCATTATCCAAGCTTGAAGCATTAGTAATGGATACATTAATCTGAGTTTCACTTTCGCTGAGTTGTCCATAATTTATTAAAGTCAAATCATAGTGTACTTCACCAGTAGGTAGGATTCGTTCTCCTGATTTGTTATAAGATGAAGGAAATGAAATATTATTTGACCACGTTGAACATCCGTATCGAATACCAGTTTGAAGCCACCATTTCTCAGTTAATTGGCTGGCAACATTTAATCCACTCATTATGGAATGATGAATATTAGCTTCACTTTGTTGCCCTCCTTTTGGCAATGTTTTATAGGAAAGTGAATATTCTATATTAGTACTAAAAATACCAAATTCTAAACCTAACTCAAATTTACCTTTGGTGTGCAAGTTGTTTTTAATATCAGTTACTGAGTACCTTATAGCATTATTTGTTAATAAAAAAGTACTTTGACTTTCCTTTTTTGTAGTATCATTTAATATTCCTGCTCGTCTTTCTTCTTGATTTAATGATACTTGATCAATCGTCTTTGCTAGAATTGAATTAGGGATAAGAAAGAATAGTACAAAAATTAAAAAAGTGAAACGGCTAAAAGTAGATTTCATAATAGATGTTTTTTGTAATTTAAATTGAATTAAGGATTAATATTTTTTATTCTCAAAAATAACTCATATTTAACGCTCCAGTGTTATTTTTTGGATTCTAAAACGTTTAATCTAAAATGAAACAAAGCCATTTTGAACGATTTTTAAAAAAACAATCTTATAATGTATTGAAAAGTAGCATAGGCATTCTTGCCTGTGACGCAATAATTGCGGTTAATGCTAAAATGCTAGTGTCACAGGCAGGAATGCCTATGCTACATTAATAACGAAAAACTTTAAACAAGTGATAGCGTGTTTCGATGTAGATTACAAAGGAGATAAGGCGCACATAGGTGGCGTTTTGATTAGACAATGGACAGATGCAGTACCTTTTTGTGAATACGGAAAAGTGATTGACAATATTGTAGACTATGTTCCAGGACAATTTTATAAAAGAGAATTGCCTTGTATTACTCAGCTATTAGATGAAATTACAGAACCAATTGATTTGATTATTGTCGATGGCTACGTTTGG
>CAZMEH010000384.1:0-13332 GCA_964564885.1 uncultured Saprospiraceae bacterium
TGTTATTTTCACTTTATAAATTTAATAAAAAACGTATCTTTTATTCCTTAAGTCGTTATTTCAGTATAATACAAATTTCAAATATAAATTAGTATAAATTTAAGAGATATTTATCTGAAAACGACGAAATTATCTAATGCTTTTTATTAAATTTATAAAGTGAAAATAACAGTTCCATTTAACGAAAAATTGTATCAAACGGATTTGAATGAACCGATTGATATATCTATTCCATTGCAAGAAGGATTGGAAACCGTCAATTGTTTTTGGGCAACACATATGGAAACTGCGCCTGTTAGAATGGGCAGTTTTGTGGGTTCGACGCAAGAAGGTGGCGATGTGAATTTCCTAACGGTGAAGTTTACGCCGCACGGAAATGGGACACACACGGAATGTGTCGGTCATATTTCAAAGGAGAAATACACGATTAATCAATCCTTGAAAAACTTTCATTTTATCTCTCAACTCATCACGGTTTATCCGCAACGATTGGAAAACGGAGATCGAGTGATTATGAAAGAGCAATTGATTGGTAATCTTATTTCAGACATCAAAGCACTGGTTCTTAGAACTGCGCCAAATGATGATTTGAAACTGAAAACAAATTATTCTGGTGCAAATCCGCCTTATTTACATCATGAAGCGATGGAGTATATTGTGGAACAAGGTGTTGAGCATTTGTTAATTGATTTGCCGTCAGTAGATCGAGAAAGTGACGAAGGAAAGCTATTGTCACACAAAGCATTCTGGAAATATCCAACGGATGAAATTAGAGAAAAATCTACGATTACAGAGTTGATATATGCGCCAAATACAGTGAAAGACGGTTTGTTTCTATTGAATATTCAAATTGCGAGTTTTGAAATAGACGCAAGTCCGAGTAAACCTGTCTTGTATAAATTAATAAAAAAATAAGGATTAACAATTCCTTATTCGTTTAACAATAAAGTAGAAAGATTATTCATGAATTTTCAAACAGCGTCACTAAAGGTGTTTACGTTTTGTTTGTAAAATTTATAGATTAGTAAGGAAATAATTTTAAACCATTAGTTTTTATAAAATGCTTAAAAAGCAAATACATCCGTCCAAAGTTTTTAATGATTTCAAAGCGATAGATCATCGTGACGCTAAAGCTGTTGTTCGTTTTTATCACCAAAATAAAGCGAATATATATGAATTGCGTTCTTATGAAGCTTTTGTTTTGCAGCTGTATTATGCTTCAGCGTTACATAACTTAGGAGAATACGAAAAGCACTTGGATGAAGCAGATCATATCATTTATCTTTCGATAGATCATAATATTCAATATTATCAAGGAGAAGATATTTATCAAAAAATGCTTTTTGAGAAGGCGAAATCGTATTTTTTCTTAGAAGATTTTGAAAAAGCCATACATATCTATTTGGAACTCATCAAAATGAGACCAAAGAATAAACGCTATGTAACAGCATTGAAAGAAGTATTGCTGAAAGCAGAAGTGAGTTATATTGATAATATTATGTTGAGCGGAATATTTACGTTGCTGTTTAATATTGGTTTTTCAACGCTTTATTTATTGTTGTCTAATTATATTTTGGCTTATCAAGAGGTTTTGACCAAGATTCTTGGAGCTAGTTTTATGCTAGGGTTTTTATTATTGATGTTTGGTTTGATACTTCAAAAAGTAGTTTTAGACAAAAAAGTAATCGAAGTTCAAGAAAGAGGAGCAAAGCGGAAAGCAATAATTAGTAAGAAATAGCGAGAAATAGTCAGATATTTAACGCTTCAAAAAGCTACCGTACGTACATAAATATTTTTATTGTTAGAAGCTTCGATTTACGTTTACTAAACTTTTGAAGTTTAGTAAACGTAGCTTTAAACGAAATGAAAGCTATTTTATACGTTTAAGATTAATACTTGTATGCATACCGTAGGTTTTAAAAATATTAAACGTCAAACATCACGTAAGCTCCTAAGGCATTGATTATTGTTTCAAAATGGTAAAGAAAAAAGTTGTTCCTTTACCCACTTCGGATTCTATCCAAATTTTGCCACCTAATCTATATACTATTTTTTGACAAATAGACAACCCAATACCAGAACCTTCATATTCTGAACGACCGTGCAATCGTTGAAACATTTTAAAAATCCGTTCTTGATACTCTTTCGCAATACCAATTCCATTATCAGATACACCAAATAAGTAACGCTCATTGTCTTCCTCCGAGGTAATCGTAATAACAGGAATGCGATCGCCTTTGAATTTGATAGCATTGCTGACTAAGTTTTGAAAAAGCTGAACCAATAACGATTGCTCTGCCATGATGGTCGGTAAGTGATTGAATAGAATAACCGCCTTATTTTCTTGAATTTTTACATGGAGGTTGCTAACGATAATAGTCGCTATGATTTCATTTAAATCATTCAAAACCAATTGCTCTTTATTACGTCCAACAGTAGCGTATTCTAATAAATCTTCCAGCAATTTATTCATGCGAGTTGCGCCGTCCTTGACGTAGCCGAAGAATATTCCTGTATCTCCGCTGAGTTTATCTTTATGATGCTTTTCAATAAGTTGTGTATAACTCACAATCATTCTCATGGGTTCCTTAAGGTCATGAGAAACGACATAAGCAAACTGTTTGAGCTCTTCGTTAACGCTACGGAGCTGCTTGTTTTGCAATTCCATTTGCTTATTTTGCTCAATCAGGATCGAATTATATTCATTTTCTTTTCTTAAAATTTCAATATCTTTTTCTTTCTCATTAATCGAATATCGAATTTCCGCATCTAATGTATGACGCAGTTTCTGAATTTTGAACCATTCCGATTGAAAAGATGAATAGAGCTTATAATATTCCGCCGCTTTTTTATACTTTCCTTGTGTTTCGTAAATATTAGCGATGAGTTTACTACTTTTGATTAAGTAATAATCGTCTTTGTATAGTTTAGCTTTCTCTATACAAAGTAGCGCATAATTTCTCGCTTGTGAATACTGTTTTTGATAAAAAGCAATTTGAGCCAAATTCATCAAATTGCCATGTTTTTCTTTACTGCTTTGCTCCAGTTCGTTATAAAGTTGAGCCGATTTATTTGCAAACGAAATAGCAGAACCAAATTGCTGTTTCGCAATATATACTTTACTCAATTGAGCGTAAGCATGTGCTTCCATCTCAGCGTATTCGATATTTTTAGCAACGATTAGGACTTTTGAAAAATAAGTAATTGCGGTATCGTATTTTTCAATAGCGTAATGTGTATTACCGATATTATTCAATAATATAACCTTACTTCTTTCATCCAAAATACCGTGGTAAATCGCAATAGCGGTAGAGTACCGATTGAGTGCCTCAGGATAATTCAACAGATGAGCGTGAATAGTGCCAATATTAATCAGACAATGTGCAATATTACTTCTATGTCCGATTTTTTTGCTTGCTTCCAGTGCCTCCAAGAAGTTTTCCATCGCTTCTTTGTATTGGCTATTCTTTGCAAAAGAAACGGCAATTAATTTTTGAGCAATGACTTTTGCTTCATAATAATTCTTTTGCTTCGCTAAAGAAAAAGCCCTGTTTAGATAGAGTTGAGCCTCTGATTGCCGCCTTTTTTTTAAGTAAAGGTTTCCTAGAATATTATAAACATCTATCAAAAGGATAGGATCGTTAATTTTTTCGGCGGCGTGTAGTGCAATAGAATTATATTCCAATGCTTTAGTGTAATTATTTTGCTCAATATTCAATTTAGAAAGCAGTGTATATGCTCTTGTTTTATATTCCTGATGGTATATGCTACAATCACTTATAATTGTATTCAAAAGCTGCTCAGCTTTGAAAAAGTGAAGACCTTTAAGGTAAACATGAGCTAGTTCTAATTGATACCTTAATACTTTTTTGGGAGGAGCCTGTTCTCCAAATTTTCCTATTGTTTCATGCAATAAGGCTTGAGCTTCATTCAGCCCCTCCTTGTCGCCTGTGTAGCTATATTGATGAGAAAGGATGACGCTTTTTAGATAAATACAGTCAATTCTGTCATTCGAATTAAGTACTTCGGAAACTAATAGCTGGCTTATGATGACACGAGCTTTTTCAAGTTGCCCTCGTAATAATAGTGCGTAAACACGATTAAAACTATCGTCAATCCAAGCTAAACTAGCTTTCTGCTGGTTAGTATATTTATAAGTTGTCAAGTTTATTCTGATCTTTGTTTTTGTGATGTTTTATTCCAAATAAATATAAAGTATATATACTTTAAGAAATGCATTGATGGTTGGTTAATCGCTTTTTAAAAGTGTTCTGTATTAAAGGTAAACTATTTTGAAGTAGTTAGGTTTTTTATAAGGAAGGATAAACTGAAAAGGAAGCACTTTTAAAGTACTTCCTTTTTTAAAATTTGTGTAAAAAATGATTTGTAATCGAAAATAGTCTATCTATTTCTTATCTTCTTTTGTTCTTCTTCCTTTACCTCTTCCTTGCTCTCCTTTTTCAGTTCACTTTTTTTAACAACTCTTCCTTCCAAGTACACCTTTCTAATTTTAGGATAAGCATTAGATGTAATAGTAACAGATTTTCGTTGCATACCTTCTCGTCCAGCTGTTTTGAATGTTACATCAATGGTACTTTTTGTATTCGGTTTAATAGGTAAAAAAGGGAAACTAGGTTCAGTACAGCCACAAGAACCTTTAGCATTTGAGATAAGTAAATCTCCCGTACCTGTATTTGTTAATTCAAAGGCAATTTTTACGTTTTCGCCTTGTTCAACTGTACCAAAATTATACGTTTCTTTTTGAAACACCATTTGAGGTACGCCGCCCTTACGTGCGGTAACTTTTTGTACATCAGCATCACTATTTTTTCTTGTAGCAACACCTTTAGACTTTCCATCATAAGCCTCATCGGCATTTGGATCAAAGTTTTGAGAACCTTTTATGTTTGAAGATTGATTCTCCGTATCGCTAGGCTTAACATCATTAGATACTGAGGTATTATTTTCTGTTATTTCAACATTCTCTGCTGCTGTTCCATCTCCTTGTCTCTTGTCAGCAGGCGTTTTTATAGAAGTGTGTTCTGCGGAAGCTTCTGTTTTTGAAGGTGCTTCCTCACCACAACTTATAAGTAAGATTGAACAGAAAACTATGGTAATGTATGAATGCAATTTCATAATATTCAATTAAATTTTGATATATGTCCTATATAGTTAAACACTTTAATATAAGTGTTTAATACACTGTATCAAAATTTTACTTATGTTTAATTTTCCATCTAATGGGTTTTAACCCATTGCTTATCAATAAACTACAATGGGTTAAAACCACATTGGACGAAATAGCAAATAACTTTTGATACAGTGTATTAACTATGAATTATTATTCCCTCAAAGTTAATTATTAAATATAATAATAAGTTTAAGTTTTTGATTTTATACGAGTATTTCGATAAATAGTTAATACACAAGACAAAATAATATATTACATGCTCTATTTATTAATGTATAAGCCAAGAGACTTAAATATTGAAACCCAATGATTTTGAATTTGAAACTAATGGACGTTACAAAAAGTATGAAAACTTCAATTAAATTTTGATGTAATAATCTATCATTGTATTTATTAGGAATAAGCTAATGAAAAATCTATCTTTAAAGTATTAGCTATCTAATATATAGACATTATTCTAAAACAGGTTTTAGCTTTATAACTTATTGATTATCAAACCCTATTTTTACTCCAAAGGCACTTTAGAGTAATGTTTAATTAGTAGTGCTATCAAAATTGCTAATTAATAATATACACACTTCACCAAAACTGTTAGAGAATCATATCATGATGAAATGATTGATAAATACTTGTTAGCTAAGATGAAGCTTATTTTTTGTTTTGTAGCCAAGGTTACAGTGACGGGAAATAGCTAAAGTTCTAGTTGTCAATTAGTTATTAAACTATTGATTGATTAGTTTTAAGTAACTTGAATACAAGGATTCTCAACAAAGAATAAAACTAGAGAATGCTCATTTACATCAAGGAATTATTTAATGAACTAACAAATATTGGGACAAACCATTGTTTGAACAGCAGTTCAATACTGAAGGTTCAAATAATGAATAACGTCATTTTTCTTAGTCTGTTCATGGGACTAAGTTGTGTTGTCATTGGTTTATATCAAGGTGATGTCATTTATACTATTGCTAATATTTTCGTTTCTATTTCCTTAGTCTCTTGCATATTACTTATTCAAAAGAATAAAACTAAATTTGCTTGGTACATCATACTTACTATTCCAGTATTAGTTCTTACTTTCCTGCCACTCATGTCTAAAATGGTCATTACAACCATTATCTATTATATAGTTTTTCAAACATTAGTTTTTGCTCTTTTTAATGAACGTATAATCGTCATTTCATTTTCCATATTCTACGGAATAATGGCACTGTTGTTTTTATACTTCTTTTACCAGGGAAATGACGAAGGACTTACCAGTGATGATTTTCTTGCAACAGGAGCAAGTTTAGTATTGGGTGTCTTTTTAGAGTTTTTGGCTCTATTAATGGTCTTAACTATTCGAGAGGATCAATCAAGAGCTTTTAAACTAAAAGAAGCAACTTTCAAAAGTATATTTGAAAATAGCCCTATTGGTGTAATTGTATCTCAACGAGAAATGAATACGCCTAAGATGATAAATGAAAGGATGGCAATGATGTTTGGTTATGAAGTTGAAGAATTTAGTCTAAAGAAAATTTCTGAAATATCGCATCCTGAAGATAGAGAAATACATGAACCTTTTTATAATCAATTGCTACAGGGAAAAATTTCTTTTTTTGAAATGGAAAAAAGGTACATTCATAAAAAAGGTCATACACTTTGGGCTAGAACGGCAATTTCTTTAGTCCGAAATAAAGATAATAAACCTATTCACACTGTAGCGATGATTCAAGACATCACCCAACAGAAAAAGCAAGAAAAAAGAATTCATGAGCTATTAGAAAAACTTAAAATACTTAATGTAGAGTTAGAACAAACTATTGACGAACGAACTAAAAAGCTTATCAAAACGAATGAGGAATTGATGCGTTCAAATGAAGATTTAGAACAATTTGCTTACGCTGCTTCTCATGATTTACAAGAACCGCTTCGGATGGTTGGAAATTTTGTACAGTTACTTGATCGGAAATATGGCGATAAGCTAGACGAAAATGGAAAGACATACATTAATTTTGCGGTAGAAGGCGTAACTCGAATGTCACAGCTTATCAAAAGTCTATTGCAGTATTCAAGAGCAGGAAGAAAGGAGGCAGCGGTCAGGATAGTAGATGTCCGAAAAGTAATAGAACATAAACTGCTTGATTTAGAGCAATTGATAAAAGATAAAAACGCTGTTATTACGATTGAACAAATGCCTAAAAAAATCACTTGTGAGCCAGTACAAGTAGGGTTAATTTTTTATAATTTGATTGTTAATGGTTTAAAATTTAATAAAAAAGAACAGCCACTTATTACTATTGGTTGTAATGAGTTAGAAGGGCATTGGTGTTTTGAAGTAACTGATAATGGTATTGGAATAGAGGATACCTATAAGGATAAAATATTTGAAATCTTCAAGAGACTGAACCGACGAGATGAATACGATGGTACAGGTACAGGTATAGGTCTTGCACTTTGCAAAAAAATTGCATATCGACACAAAGGTGAAGTCTGGTTCGATTCCTCTTTAGGCAGTGGCACCACTTTTTATTTTACAATCGCTAAAGAATTACATCATAGTTAATTCGATTTTTAGCATATTTGCTAATGAAGAGTTGTTAGTAGCGAGTTGTCAGTTGTTAGAATCTTAAAGAATAGTTGAATAATTGAACAGTCGAATGAAGAACGGTGAAGTTTAATTCACCATTTTTTTAGAACTATAATGATTAAACAATATTATTTTACTTCGTGATTTTAAGTTGTTCAATTGTTTACTAAAAAATGATTGATTACGAATTTTTACAATCGTAAATATAATCTGACACCTCGCTCCTCACACCTGACTCCTTAGTAACTAAAAATTCAACTTATGCAATTGATAGAGTGTGTTCCAAATTTTAGCGAAGGTAGTGATATGTCGATTATCAAATCCATCACAGATCAAATAGAAAGCGTCGAAGGTGTCAAACTTCTTGATGTTGACCCAGGAAAAGCAACAAATAGAACAGTTGTAACATTTGTTGGCGAACCTAAAGCAGCAATTCAAGCCGCATTTTTAGCTATAAAAAGAGCAGGCGAATTAATAGATATGTCAAAACATTCTGGTGAACATCCGAGAATGGGCGCAACAGATGTTTGTCCGTTGATACCAATTTCGGGTATTACGATGGAAGAAACGGCAAAATATGCGCACGAACTAGCAAAACGAGTGGGCGAAGAATTATCTATTCCGTGTTATATGTATGAAGCTGCTGCAACTCAACCTAATCGAAAAAATTTAGCGATTGTTAGAGCAGGTGAATATGAAGGCTTTGCAGATAAAATCACGCAAGCAGAATGGAAACCAGATTATGGTGAAGCTGTTTTTAATGTTCAGTCTGGTGCAACTGCCATCAGCGCAAGAGATTTTTTAGTCGCTTATAATATCAATTTAAATACGACATCTGTTCGTAGAGCGAATTCAATCGCCTTTGACCTTCGTGAAAATGGTCGTGTCAAGCGAGAGGGAAATCCAATCACAGGTAAAGTTGTTTATGATGCAAATGGTGAAATAGCAAGAGTTCCAGGTTCTTGTAAAGGCGTAAAAGCGATTGGCTGGTTTATTGAAGAATATGGCGTTGCTCAGATTTCAATGAATATTACCAATATCAGCGACACGCCTTTGCACAAGGCTTTTGAAGAATGCCGTAAAAGTGCAAATAATCGAGGAATGCGAGTAACAGGTTCGGAGCTAGTTGGTCTTGTTCCATTGAGTGTCATGCTAGAAACAGGTAAGTATTTCTTGAAACAACAACGACGTTCTGTTGGTGTTTCGGAAGCGGAATTGATTAAAATTGCTATCAAGTCGCTCGGTTTAGATGAAATTTCACCATTTGATCCAAGTCTTAGAATTATTGAATATCGCTTAAGAGAAGATATTGCAACGCCTTTGATTGAAATGGATTTGAAAGCGTTTGCCAATGAAACGGCTTCTGAAAGTCCAGCACCAGGCGGCGGTTCTATTGCTGCTTATGTTGGCGTTTTAGGTATTTCGTTAGGTACAATGGTGGCTAATCTCTCCGCGCATAAACGTGCTTGGGACGACCGCTGGGAAGAGTTCTCGGAATGGGCAGATAAAGGGCAACAGCTTAAAGATCAATTGTTGGAATTGGTGGACGAGGACACGAATTCATTTAATAAAATAATGGAAGCGGTTCGTTTACCAAAAGGAACAGCAGCTGAAAAATCAGCTCGAACAGCAGGAATTCAATCGGCTACAAAATATGCGGTACAGGTGCCTTTTCAGGTAATGGAACTTTCTTTAGCGACTTTTGAAGTGATTAAAGCAATGGCTGAAATTGGTAATCCAAATTCTATAACAGATGCTGGCGTTGGTGCATTATGTGCTCGTGCTGCGGTTCATGGCGCATTTCTAAATGTCAAAATCAACACGGGTGATTTGTCTGATAAAGACTTTGTGACCGAATATTTGGACAAAGGAAACGCTATTTGCCAAAAAGCAGACGAACTAGAACAGGCGGTTATGACTTTAGTTAATAGTAAATTATGATTTAGGTAGTAAGTATTAAGTAGATATTTTGACAATAATTTTAGTTTAAAGTATTATTTTACAGCACTTTGTATGCCTGCCTACTGCTACTTAAATACTACCAACTACTTATTGATGCAGAAAAGATTCAGCCGTTTTAATAATTGCGGCTAATCTTTTCTGACACCTTTAATAAAGTAAAAATGAGAAGAATACTAAGTTTAATAACTTTTGGCTTTCTAGCGATAACGGCACAAAGCCAGAATATACAAGATAAGGCATATGCAAACAGGTTGAAATTTTTGTTATCGCATAGTGTCGAAGAAATATCGGTTAAAGATGCGGCGGAACTTCATGGCAAAGCTATTTTCTTAGATTCAAGGGCTAAGAAAGAGTATACTGTAAGCCATATTAAAGGTGCAAAATGGATTGGGTACGATGAGTTTGACACCAGTTCTTTAAAAGGGATTTCAAAAGATAAAACAATAATAGTCTATTGTTCTGTTGGTTATCGAAGTGAAAAAATAACTAAAAAGCTGAATAAATTAGGTTACAAAAGTGTTTCAAATCTTTATGGTGGAATGTTTGAATGGGTGAATCAAGGCGAAAAAGTCTACACTAATGAAGATGTTGCAACGCTAAAAGTACATGCTTATAATAAGACTTGGAGCAAATGGTTGAAAAGAGGCGTGAAGATATATTAGTCAGTATTTGAATTGATCACGAATAGCGTAAATTTTAAATCTAAATATAATTGTGCTTATATTTGTACGAGGTAGGTACAATTTTTTTACGAAAAAAATAGAATAATATAAAGACATCATAGTATAATAAGTTTGACGAAGTTTTAAAGGACTTCATTAATCTTCCTACAAGCTAAAAAACAATATCTAATTTGAATTCGCAACGAACTACAATGGACGCAGGAGTTTTTTTTATTCCATCTAAACTATACGGAAGAGATGCAGACTTAGAATATATGCTGCAATCATTCAACCGTGTGAAGAAAGGGAGTACGGAAATTATTATGATTGGAGGATACTCTGGTGTTGGAAAATCTACGATAGTTAATCAGTTCGAACAAATTATAGAAAGAGACAATCTTGAAGGTTACGTCATTACAGGAAAAAGTGACAAATTAGAAAAAAGTATTCCATACTATCCGATCATTCAAGCATTTGAAGAAATAGTAAAAGACATACTCAATACTACCTCCCTTGACGAAAGACTTCGATGGAAAAAAAGAATTCAGGATGCTATTGGAGGAATAGGTAAAGTCCTCGTTGATCTGATACCCGATATTGAAAAAATCATTGGTAAACAACCTGATATACCAACGATCAATGGTCAGGATGCCATCAATCGTTTCAATCATGTTTTTAGTCGGTTCATTTCTGCTGTTGCTACTCGAAGCCGTCCGTTGATTTTATTCTTAGATGATTTGCAATGGATTGATAATGCGTCGTTGTCGCTATTAGAAAACATTACGAACAATGAACAGGTCAAGCACTTAATGTTTATTGGCGCATATCGAGACAACGAAGTTGATGAAGATCACATGTTGACTAAAACAATGAATACGATTCGAAAGAAGAGTCTAGAGGAAGGTCAACGAGTGATGTTTTCTATGAATTTACACAATCTTTCTAAAGAAAAAGTACAGCAACTGATCGCTGATAGTCTAAAGGAAAGCATTGAAACGGTGGAAGATATCGCAGATGTTATTTATGAAAAAACATTAGGGAATGCATTTTTTACTCGTCAATTATTGCGCAGATTATACGATGACGATTTAATTAGATACAATACTTATAGATATCGTTGGGAATGGGACAAAGCAGAATTGTCAGCTATTAACATTACAGATAATGTAGTAGATTTAGTGGTTAATAAGATAAAACTATTGCCAGAAAGTACACGTGAAATATTAAGAATTGCTTCATGTATCGGGCGAGTTTTTGACGTTAAAACGATAGAAGCGATCAATCAAAGAATGCATACAGACACTTACGATACAGTGTTTGACGCAACAACTAAACATCTTCAAAGAAGTCAAAATGAAGCTTTAGTTATTTTTGATAAAGGTGAATATAAATTTGCACATGATAGAATTCATCAAGCGGTTAGTAGCTTGAATTCAGAGTCTTTTAAGAAGAAAGTACATTTGCACATTGGCAGATTGTTGTTTAATAATGCTTTTGAAGGGCAGTTTGGATTGTCCGATGTTGAAAAACTTCAATTAAGTTCAGATGAAATTTTTAATATTATTAACCATTGGAATAAAGGAATTGTATTCATAGATTCTAAAATAGAAAAAAGTCAATTAGCTACACTTAATTTAGTCGCTGGACGAAAAGCAGTATCTACAGCAGCATATGATGCGGCATTAAATTATTTTGATAAAGGAATTTCCTTATTGTATGAAGATTCTTGGGAAAAAGATTACGACCTTTCTATTGGACTCTATTCTGACATTATGGAAATAGAGTATCTCATGGGATATTTAGAGAGGCTGGAACAGCGATTTGACTATGTTGTCAAACATGCGAGAAATGATATAGATACTACAAAGGCTTATGAAATCCGTATTCAATCAGCCCATGCGCATAAAGATCTTGAAATAGCTACCAACTTAGGATTAGATATTTTGAATAAACTGGGTGTTAAAATGCCTAAAAAGGCTAATAATATCCATGTAATACTTGGATTTGTTAAGGTTTCAGTCTTGATGTGGCGCAAAAAAATAAGCAAATTTGCCGACTTGCCAGACATGACTGACGTAAAGGCAAAGGCGATTATGCGTATATTTTATTCCATTGGAGCACCAATGTATTTAGGCGGAAACAAATTATTAACTACTTATATTTACAAAGGTCTAAAACATACTTTACGTTATGGAAATTCGGAAGATTCCGTTTTGGCATATGCTGGATATGGATTATTGATAACAACTAGATTAAAACAATATGATAGAGGTTTAGAAGTCAGTCATCTGATTAAGCAATTGATAAAAAAATATCATTCTAATAAAAATCACTCTTTTGTTAGTTTAATTTCTAGTTCATTTCTAGAACATCCGAAACACCATATCGGTGAAAAAGTTGATTCACTAAGAAAAGCATATTATTCAGGTTGGCAGAAAGGCGAAGTGGATTTTACGACTCTAGTTGGCTTTGTGTATATTTATTTTTCATTCTATCAAGGTGCGCCGCTGTCTATTTTAATAAAAGAACTGGATGATATACGAAAGCGTACTGAAAGTGTTCATCAAGAATTGTCATTGCACCGAATGAATATGTATCAACAAATGTTTATCAATCTCCATGAAAATGTTGAAAACCCAATTATTCTGATAGGGAAAGCATTTGATGAGAATGAAATCGTGCCTAGTAAATTAGAAAATGATAAGAAATTTATTATTTATCAATTCCTAATTAGTAAAATCCAGCTTTGCTATCTCTTTGGTGAATACCTAAATGCATCTCACTATTCTCTAGAAAGTGAACAATACAAAAATACGGCTCAAGGCTCGTATATGGAAAGGATGCATTGTTTCTATTCTGCTTTGTCTTACTGTAAGGCATATGAAATAAAGGACCATTGGAAAAATGATAGGAGAGGTCGTCAAAAAATTAAAAGACGTATCAACAGA
>CAZMEH010000385.1:0-1611 GCA_964564885.1 uncultured Saprospiraceae bacterium
AAATTTATAAAATTTGGCAAATCGGTCTTATCCTTATCAAAGCCTGCAAGCCTTTTGCCAAATCTCCAAGATTTCGCAAATGTTATTTTCCACAATAGTTTTCAGGAAACCGAATTCTATTTTTGAAAAATTTAATTCCTAATTCTTAATTAAAATATGAATCAGCCATTAGCGGAAAGACTTCGACCAAAAAATCTGGATGAATATATCGGACAAAAACACCTCGTTGGTGAAAATGGTGTTTTGCGTAAAACCTTGCAATCCAAACGTATTCCTTCTATGATACTCTGGGGCCCGCCTGGCGTTGGCAAAACCACTTTAGCTAAAATCATTGCTAATGAACTGGAAAGACCTTTCTTTCTGCTCAGTGCAATTAATTCTGGTGTCAAAGATATTCGAGAAGTCATTAGTCAAGCCAAAAAGCAACGATTTTTTAGCACTCCGACTCCGCTTTTGTTCATTGATGAAATACATCGTTTTTCTAAATCTCAACAAGATGCGTTACTCGGTGCAGTCGAACAAGGCGTCGTAACGCTTATCGGTGCAACGACCGAAAACCCTTCTTTTGAAGTTATTTCTGCCTTGCTTTCTCGCTCGCAGGTTTATGTTTTGAAGCATTTGGAAGAACACGATTTGGATGAACTCATCGAACGAGCGTTAACCAAAGATGAGTATTTGGCTTCTAAGGAAATCATTATACAGGAAAAAGAAGCATTGTTTCAATATTCTGGTGGCGATGGTCGCAAATTGCTCAATATATTAGAAATCGTCATTAATGCATCTGGCGAATCACCGATTACTGTTACCAACAAATCCGTTACGGATAAGCTACAACAAAACTTGGCTATCTATGACAAAGGCGGTGAAATGCATTACGATATTATTTCTGCTTTTATCAAATCCATTCGTGGTTCTGACCCAAATGCCGCACTTTATTGGCTGGCTAGAATGATTGAAGGTGGCGAAGATGTCAAGTTTTTGGCTCGTAGATTAGTGATTGTAGCCGCAGAAGATATTGGTTTAGCCAATCCGAATGCGTTATTATTGGCGAATACTTGTTTTGATGCTGTTCATAAAATTGGTATGCCCGAAAGTCGTATTATCTTATCTCAAGCAACTATTTATCTAGCAACTTCGCCAAAAAGTAATTCAGCATACAAAGCAATAGATGCTGCATTAGCAGAAGTTCGACAGTCTGGACACTTGCCTGTTCCGCTTCATTTGCGCAACTCTCCGACTAAGCTCATGAAAAAACTCGGCTACGGTCAGCAATATAAATATGCACACGATTTTGATGGAAATTTTGTCGATGTGGAGTTTATGCCAGAAAAAATGAGCGGCAAGCAGTTTTATTTTCCGCAAAATAACAAGAGCGAGCAAACTATTTGGAATAGATTGAAAGGTTGGTGGAAGAAGTATCAGTAGGTAGCCTGTCCAGAGGTTTCGGATTGGCGTCAAGGAGATACATATTTTGTGGTTTTTATAGTGTTTAGTTTTTTGCAGTAACCCAGAATATATATTCTGGGAAGGGTTTTCTTATAAAAAAAAACGTGTGTGCAAAAAATGGTTTAAATTTGATTTGCAAAAGAAATTAGCCATCGTTACACACAC